>NZ_JBSFUW010000040.1:0-65747 GCF_053591995.1 Streptomyces sp. NPDC002835
GCCTCGTCGTCGGTGAGGGTCCAACGCCCGAAGCCTTCCGCCAAGTCGGCGTTCAGGTCGATCACGATGTCTGTCACAGCTGTTCTGTCTCCTTGGCACAGTCCGCTCGGCACGAGATACCACAGCGCCTTCATCCGAGGCGGTAGTCCGTGTCCCGGGCATCAGTGATCAGCATGTACCCGGGCGCGTGGGTGATCGCGAACGGGGGGCGCGAGGCCATCAGGGCCGTCTGCGGTGTGACGCCGCAGGCCCAGTACACAGGTACATCGCCCGGCTCTGCCTCGACCGGGTCACCGAAGTCCGGGCGGGTGAGGTCCTCGATGCCCAGGGCGCCGGGTTCCCCGACGTGCACCGGGCCTCCGTGGACAGAGGGCATCAGCGCACTCACCCGGCTCGCGGCGCCCACCAGCTCGGCCGGTATCTGCCGCATGGACACCACCATGCGGCCGTGCATCCGGCCGGCGGGGCGGCACTCGCGGCTTGTTCGGTACATTGCAACATTGCGCCCCTGATCGACGTGCCGCAGGGGTACGCCCGCGTCGGCCAGGGCGCTCTCGAAGGTGAAGCTGCATCCGATGAGGAAGGTGACCAGGTCGCCGCGCCAGGCATGGGTGACGTCGCTGGGCTCGTCGACGAGCCGGCCGTTCTCCCAGACTCGGTAGCGGGGCACGTCGGTGCGCAGGTCGGCGCCCGGGGCCAGCACCGTGGTCGTGGACCCCGGGTCGGTGACGTCCAGGACGGGGCAGGGCTTGGGGTTGCGCTGGCAGAACAGGAGAACGTCGTAGGCCCAGTCGGCGGGTACTGCGATGAGGTTGGTCTGGGTGTAGGTGGCACACCATCCCGTAGTGGGCGAACTCGTGCCGTTACGGAACAGCGCGCGCGCCTCGCCGGGGGTCAGAGCCTCCCGATGGGCGACTGCAGTCATCAGCGGTCCTTTCGCTAGAAACCGTCCGCCCACTGGAATCAGGGCCGCCGCCTGCGGCAAGCCGTGCGGTTCCGGTGGCCCTCCGAGGAAGATCCACTTCCGCCCTCTATGAACTGTGCGTCCTGGCCGCCAGGGCGGGTCGCCCGCAGCCACACACCCAAGATAGAATATCGTTGAACGATCCGACAAGGCCCCTGTTGTTTCGTTCGCGAGTTTCCGGTTGACTGGGACAGCACAGAAACCGCCTCTGGGAGACCGTCGGACGCCGTCGGCCGTACAAGAAGGATGAAAGCCATGACAGCCGAGGTCGACCCGTCCGTGCTCGTCAGCGACCGCGCACTGCTCGGGCGCTCGAGCACGGCCGACCGGGTCACGGACATTTTGCGTGCACGCATCGCCGAGGGGTACCTGCCGCCGGGGAGCAAGCTCTCCGAGGACGCCATCGGCAACGCCCTAGGGATCTCCCGCAACACCCTCCGAGAGGCGTTTCGCCTGCTCACGCGCGAAAGACTGCTCGTCCACGAGCTCAACCGCGGCGTCTTCGTCCGCATGCTCACCGTGCAGGATGTCACCGACATCTACCAGGTGCGCAGGCTTATCGAGTGCGCAGCAGTACGCTCCCTGGGGGCGCCGCCCTACGACCTGAGCCAGGCCGAGGCCGCGGTCGCCGAAGGGGAGAAGGCCGCCGAGGAAGGCTCTTCACTCGCACTTGGCACAGCCAACATCCACTTCCATCACGCCGTCGTGGCCCTCGCCCACAGCAGACGCCTTGATGAACTGATGCGCGGTGTCCTGGCCGAACTGCGCCTGGTCTTCCATGCCATGGACAATCCGCGCAGTTTCCATGAACCGTACCTGGCGCGCAATCGGGAGATCCTCGCTGCCCTCAAGGCGGCGGACAGGGTCAAGGCAGAGCTGCTTCTGGCCGCGTATCTGGACGACGCCGAGAAGCAGCTCGTCCAGCGGTACTCCGAGAGCATCGCCGGCGGCGAAGGCGGCTCGCGCCGGTAGAACAGCGCCAGCCGCTGGAGTCACCACCGGTCCTTCCGAGCCGCGGTTCCCCTCCGAAGGCCATGAGCGCGGACGGCCGGTAGGCGAGGCGATCGAGGGTGCCGCTCAGTTCGAGAGCTTGGGGAGTGCACAGAAGGGTCAGGACCACATCGGGATGCCGGACGAGGAGTGATGGCTGTGGGCCCCCGCAACACCTCCCGGCGGTGCCCCGAATGCGGGCACACCACCATGGATACCCCGGCGTATCCCCGGACTCGAACCCGGCGAGAGAACACTGCGAACGTCGAGATGACGCCGCGTCGCCTGCTGTGACGAGAACGACCAGCGCCCTCGCCTCCGGATCGAACGCCCGAGTCTCCTTGACTGAGCGGACTGCTGCCTGTACTCGACGCTCGTCTTCGAGCCGTGCCGGTAGGCGCCACGCCGCTCCTGGGATGCCCGTTGCAGAGGGAGCAGTGATCCCGCAGGATCTCAGCGAGCGCGATCGCCTGACCCACGGTGGGCCGCATGAGGAACTTGCCCGCACGGTTCATCCGGCCCGGCCCTTCCGCGCTTGGTGTGATCATTCCAGTGCGGGCCACTGACAACGGCGTGCGCCTGCCGGCGAGTCGCCGCCTGCCCCGCTCACGTAGGAGCTGGGAGCGGCCCGCGGCACCGCGGACAGCGATTTCGCGGGAGCGGCGCCGCATCCGCCGGTGACCGTCGGTGCTGCACGGGTCAGGCCGCGCCCGGGTGGCCTCGCCTGCCACCCCGCCGCGCCGAGGGGTGTCCCCGTCCACGCGGCGAACCTGAGGTGCCCGGCTGTCCCGGTTCGACGGCGGCTTCCACCGGTCCGCTCCGCCACGCCCGCGGTGCCGGCACCTTCCCGTCGCTCAGTGGCGTGCCGCAAGCGTCACGGGGTCGATGCAGACATGCAATAGGCCTGCTTATCCGAAATGTTACCCAGCGCGGTAGGGACACCGTCCAGAGCGGCGTTACTGCGTCACGAGCAGCCTCGGGTCGGTGCCCACTCCGGGTCCTACACCCACTTCGAGCAGACCTGCAGCTCAACGAGGGTGTGCAGAGAGGCCGGAAGGATCCGGGGTGAGGGGTCGAGGGTGCTGCACCGGCAGGGCGTCACCCGCGGTGGGTCCTGGTGCCCGACACGGCCGCCCGGAGGCGCGGACGAGGGGTTGACAGCTCGGCGAAGTGACTGAATAGTCCAGAGGGCGGATCGTAGAACGATCCTACGCAGAAATGGAAAGGCGGAGGTTGTGGCTCGCGGCCGGTACTACCGTCCCGCGACCCGGCCGAGGCCACAGGCCCCAGGCCCCTGTCCAGCCGCTTCGAGCCCCCTCGGAGGCGGAACCCGCCGCACGGCGCAGCCCGTGCGCATCCCCAGCGAGTGCTCAAATGCCTCCTTACACCGCCACTCAGGCGCAGCCGGCCCCGGATGCCGACATCACCGACCAGCAGACCTGGACCCTTCCCGCGTCGGCCGCGTCGGCCCGCTCCGCCCGCCGACAGGTCGGGGACCGGCTGCGGGCTTGGGGACTGCCGCATCTCGTCGACGATGCAGAACTGATCGTCTCCGAGCTCGTCACCAACGCGATCTACCACGGGTCAAAGGGTGATCCGGTCTGGCACACCGTGCGGCGCATCCGCACGGCGACCGAAGACGCGGTCCGTCTCGAGGTCGGCGACTACGGTCGAGGATGGAGCGATGTTCCGGCTCCCCGCGAAGCCGGCGACGACATCCACTGCGACGGGCGGGGGCTGCGCCTGATCCAGGCCCTGTCCTCCGACTGGGGCGCCTGGCGCCTGCCCCACGGTCACCTGGTGTGGGCCGTGCTGCATGCCGACGCCGACTGAGCCTGCCGACATGCAGCACGGCCCACGGCTCCCCGCACGACCTCGCCCGCCAGGTCGTATAAAAAGACTCTCACCCTCTTGAAGGATCGTTCAACGATCCCTAGTTTGTTCTCACATCAAGCCCGCGAAATGTGCGTCGAGCAAGATGGCTAAGGAGCTCCCCCATGAGTGAAATCGACAGCCAGGCGGGACAGCGACCAGCTGTCCGCCCAAAAACCCGCAGATTTGGGCCGGGACTGCTGGTCACCGCGGCGTTCATCGGCCCTGGGACGGTCACGACCGCCAGCATCTCCGGCGCGAATTTCGGATTCGCGCTGGTGTGGGCGGTGGCGTTCTCCGTCGGTGCGGCGATGGTGCTGCAGGAGATGTCGGCCCGCCTCGGCATCGTGAGCCGGGCCGGTCTGGGCGAGGCGCTGCGCACGACCTTCCGCCAGCCCGCCGTGAAATACGGCGCCATCGGGCTGGTCGTGGTCGCCATCGCTTTCGGCAACTCGGCCTTCCAGACCGGGAACCTCACCGGCGCCGGCCTCGGTCTCGAAGCTCTCACGGGCGTGTCGCCCCAGGTATGGGCCGGCGTGGTCGGCGCCGTGGCCTTCATCCTGCTCCTGACCGGCACGTACCGCCTGATCGAAGGGGCGATCATCGCCCTCGTCGTCCTGATGAGCGTGGTGTTCGTAGCGACGGCCGTGATCGTGCGACCGAATCTGGGAGACCTGTTCGGCGGGCTCGTTCCGTCGGTGCCCACCGGCTCGACACTCATGGTGATCGCGCTCATCGGCACCACTGTCGTGCCCTACAACCTGTTCCTGCACGCGAGCTCCGTCCAGCAGAAGTGGAGCGAGGACGTGCCCGTCGACGAGGCGCTGAAGGAGTCGCGCGGCGACACCTACCTCGCCATCGGTCTGGGCGGTCTCATCACGCTCGCTGTGGTCACCACCGCGGCGACGGCCATGTTCACCAAGGGGCTCGGCGTCACGAGCGCCGCCGACATGGCGGCCCAGCTGGAGCCGCTGCTCGGGTCGTGGGCCCAGGGCTTCTTCGCACTCGGGCTGTTCGCCGCCGGACTCACCAGTGCGATCACCGCGCCGCTCGCGGCCGCGTTCGCGGTCAGCGGGGCGCTGGGCTGGAAGCCCGACCTGAAGGCCACCAGGTTCCGCGCGATCTGGGCGCTGGTGATCCTCGCGGGCACGATCTTCGCTGTGCTCGGCGAGAGCCCGGTCACCGCGATCCTCTTCGCGCAGGCAGCCAACGGGCTGCTGCTGCCGATCGTCGCGGTCTTCCTGCTGGTCGTGATGAACCGTCGTGACCTTCTCGGTGACCACCGCAACAGTCTCACGCGCAATGTGCTCGGCGGCGTGGTGGTGCTCGTGGCGACCGGTCTCGGTGTCTTCAACATCCTGCGCGCGACGGGCGTCGTGGGCTGACCGCGCAGGAGCGGGCCGCCCGTGTTGCATATGGACCACGTCTCAGCGACCACGGGACGCCGACCATGAAGGCGGCCCGGCCCGGAGCGGCAACCGCGCCTCACCGGCCACGGTGACCCGCATGGACATCGAAGGTGACGTCTAGTCTTCAGAGTCAGGAATTCTGTTCAGGTGTGTAGGCATGCTGCATGGGGCGGCCGAAGGCCGAGTTGACACTGTCGGACGTGGAACGGGCCGCACTCGAGGAATGAGTGCGGCCCGTTCCACGCGGCAGGCATGGGCACTGCGGTGTCGGATCACTTGGCCTGCGCCGAGAACCGCTCCCGGCCGGGGCCTCGGGAACGGGCCTCCGGTTCGAAGGAGCCGTCGCGGTCGCGGGGCACGGCTATCTCCACCGGGCCCGACGTCGGTCAGCACCGTCTTGGAGCGTTTGCCGTCGCGCGGAGTCCCGCCGTTCTCACCGGCCGCACTATTGCGTCTCCCTGACGACCGCTACTCCGCCACCTGTTCGCTTCGACTGGCGGGTCACTCTCACCGCGTCCGAGCTGCTGACGAACGCCTTCCAGCACGCCCGCAAGGAGGATGAACCCTCGGTTCCCGTGAAAGTCGTCCTCACCCGCAACCCCTGACGGCGTCTTCCTCTGCGTCAGTGATCCCCATCCCCGACTCCCAGTCCCGGTCTTCGCTGGCGACAGCGATGAAGGCGGTCGCGGTCTAGTGCTGATCAAGGAGTTCAGCAACGGATACGGCTGCTCCTCCACGGCGCACGGCAAGGACGTTTGGGTCACGATCCTGCACTCCGCGTAACTCCAATTTCCCTTGCCCCGCAATAGATCCGGAAGGACCAGCATCATGTGCTGGCCCTTCCGCCGTGTCCGAAGGCCGTCGCCGCCGACCGCGAGGCCGCGCGGACCAGGAGCTTGCTGTGCAACAAGGTGCCATGTCTTCGTTACTCACGGCGCGGGAGACGTCGCGCTGCCGTCCGGTGCTGCGAAACCGAGATTCACCTCGAGGTCATCGACGGCGGCCGCCCCGAGCTGCTGGCCCTCCCTCAACGGGGTCGGCCACGAAGTCGCGGGCCAGCTCCTGGTCACTGCCGGACAGAACCCCGAACGCCTCACATCCGAGGCCCCTTTCGCGATGCTCTGCGGCGTCGCACCGCTGCCCGCGTCGTCCGGCCGCACCCACCGCCACCGCCTCAACCGGGGTTCGTTACGGACAGGCCAACTCCGCCCTTCACCGCATCATCATCTGCCGCCTGCGCTGGGACAAACGCACCAGAACCTACGTGGAGCGACGAACCCAGGAAGGCATGTCGAAGAAGGAGATCATGCGCTGTCTCAAACCCTACGTCGCCCGCGACGTCTTCAACGCCCTCACCAGGCAAAACACCCACACAGCAGCCACAGAACACCCAGCAGCAACCGCTGCTTGACATCCGTAAGAGCATCCAGGCGATATGCAGAGGCAGCTCGACCGCCCCCTGCCGGGCCCCACGAGCTTCTCCAGCGTGGCGGGCAGCCGGCCCGCGTACCGGGCGTGGAGGACCTCGGCCGCCGAGGGCGCCGCACTGCTGGAGGAGAGCATCGTCCCCAGGGCGTGGCGCGCAGTCGGAGCCCCTGTCAGTCTCCGCCCCCATCCGCGTTCATCTCATCAGCCCGGCCCTCCGCCACCACAGGTGCTGGGCCCGGCCGATCATCCCGGTCTCCGTGAGGAAGGCAATGAGCTTTTCGCCGCTCCACAGCATCGTTTCCCTGAAGTGGGGGTTGGATCTGGCCTGCCGTCGGGCCTCCGCAGGATCGAGGCCGACGGCGCGGTAGAGGACCGGGTCCAGCAGGCACGGGACGTCGAGGGATGCCGCCAAACCGGTCAGGTGGCGGTGGAAGGCGCGGCGGGTCGCCGACGCGTGTGCCACCGCGTTGCGCAGCTCGGTTCGGGCGAAGCTCACGTGGCGGGCCTCTTCGACGACGTGGATCTGGCAGATCCGCCGGATGAGCGGCTGCACGCGCTCGTCTTGGGCGATCTCCCTCTGGAAGCGGTCCAGTAGCTCCTCGGTGACCAGTGCGAGGGCGAATGTGGTGAGGTCCTGGAACGCGGGGCTGCCCGCCGTGAACGCGCGACGGAGGTAGGCGGGAGGGCCATAGGAGGGACATCCCAGCTTGCGGTGCAGCATCCCGAACATGGTCACGTGCCGGGTCTCGTCGCCCATTTCGTTCAGTGCGTAGTGCGTTCGCGCGTCCTTGAGATCGCGTGAAGCCAGGTACCGCGCGAGCATCTGGATCAGACAGAGCTCGAGCCAGCCTCCCATGCCGGCGAGACTGGCGAACTCGTGCCGCGAGAGCTCGATCCGTTGTCGCTCGTCCATTCCTTCCCACAGCGGCGTGCCGTACAGCGACAGTCGCTCGGGTACGCAGAACCACGCTCCCTCCACCAGTGGCGCTTCCCAGCCGATGTCCGTGACGGGATCGAACGAGTGGGCGACGGAGGTCCGGAGCAGCCGCTGCGCGACGACTTCGGGCGTCTGAGCCCGCGGCAGGGAGTGGTGGGTCATGGGGCGTGGCTCCTTCGGCGGTGAGCTGCGCAGGTCGGCAATCTACAGACGAGGGGACTGGGAGTGTGGGACGCGCGGCGGCGGCGTCCGCCGGTTGGCACGTACTACTGATCGCTTACCGGTCTGCTCTCACCGGCGCGCCGGTCGACTGCCGCGCGCGCTCCCGAAAGCTTGGCACAGTGGGTGTCCGGACGTTGCGCGGCATACACGCGCACGATGGTCTTGAGGAGGCCCGCAGATGCGGCGCAGTGTCATGGTCACCGGGGCGACCAGCGGGCTGGGGTTGGCCACCGCGCTGCGGCTGGCCTCCGTGGGGTACGAGGTCTTCGCCACCGCCCGCAGCGAGGAGAAGGCCGGCAAGCTGCGTGCCGCAGCTGCTGAGCGGGGCGTTCGCCTGCATGCGGTGCTGTTGGACGTGGCCGATCCGCCGTCCTGTCAGCAGGCGTTGGAGCAGGTCGCGGAACAGAGCGGCGGTCCGTGGGCCCTCGTCAACAACGCCGGCGTTCCGCTGGCCGGGGCAGTCGAGGATGTCGGTGACGAAGCCGCACGCTACCTGCTGGAGGTCAACGTGCTGGCTCCGGCGAGGCTGGCCAGACTCGTCCTCCCGGCGATGCGCCGCCGGGGCGGGGGGCGCATCGTCAACATCTCCTCCCTGGGGGGCCGGATCACCGCTCCGGGCATGGGCTGGTACTGCGCCGGCAAGGCGGCCCTGGCGACCGTCAATGACGCGCTGCGGATGGAGGCTTCACCCGGCGGAGTGCACGTGGTCCTCATCGAGGGCGGCGGATACGCGAGCGACATCTGGCACAAGGCGGCCGACGGCCTCCGGGACCTGGCGATGGACGGGCAGTCGCAGTTCGCCGGTATGTACCGGGCCGCCGAGGCGCCGCTGCGGGCGGGCGCCATGCTCCCCTCGCCCGAGCCGGTCGCCCGGGCCGTCCAGCGTGCCCTGGGGGCGGCCCGCCCCCGGGCCCGGTAC
This sequence comes from Streptomyces sp. NPDC002835, assembly GCF_053591995.1. Classification (NCBI taxonomy): domain Bacteria; kingdom Bacillati; phylum Actinomycetota; class Actinomycetes; order Kitasatosporales; family Streptomycetaceae; genus Streptomyces; species Streptomyces sp. NPDC002835. Next base: position 8,742 of record NZ_JBSFUW010000040.1, read on the forward strand.
GTGGTCGGGGTACGGACGCGGATGAGCATGATGGCCGACGCGCTGGCTCCGTACCCGGTGGGTGATCACGTCAAGCGGGTCGCCCTGGGGGCGGTCGGTTCCCACGGGCTGGTGGACTACGTCGCTAACCGCTGGTGCCGGCCCTGGTGACTACGGCAGGAGGCCTGCCCTGCGCCACCAGTGCCGTTGCCACGGGCCGATCATCCCTGCCTGGGTCAGCAAGCTGATGAGCCGCTCGCCGCTCCAGTGCAGTGTCCGGCGGTAGTGCGGGTTGCCGCGGGCCTCGCGGCGGGCGCGGATGGGATCGAGACCGGCCGCAGAGTAGACGCCGGGGTGGATGCGCTGGGCCAGGGCCACGAAGGCGGACACGGCGGTGAGTTCCCTCTGGAGGAGCAGGCGCGGCCGGGAAGTACGGGCCGCGGTGTCGAGCAACTCGGTTCGGGCGAAGCTGACATGACGGGCCTCTTCGGTGACGTGCAGGCGGCACACCTCGCGCACCAAGGGCTGCACGCGTTCGTCCCGTACGATCTCCCGCTGCAGGCGGTCGTTGACTTCTTCGATTACCAGCGCAAGGGAGAAGATGCTGAGTTCGCTGTACAAGGTGCTGGCCAGGGCGAACAGCCTTTGTACGGCTGGCGAAGGCGAGTACGGGTCACACCCCATGGCGCGGATCGCCCGGCCGAACATCACGCAGTGCCGGGTCTCGTCCGCCACTTCCGTCAGTGCGTAGTGGCTGCGGCTGTCGCTGAAGTTCCGGGACGAGGCCATGTACTTCGCCAGCAGCTGGATCAGGCACAGTTCGGTCCAGATCCCCGCGCTCATGAAGCTGGCCATTTCGTACCGGGACAGCTCGATGCGCTGTTTCTGGTCCATCTCCTCCCACAACGGCGTGCCGAACAGCGACAGGCGCTCGGGGCGACAGAACCAGACGTCGTCCGGCACCGGTGTGTCCCAGTCGATGGCGTCGCGGGGAGCCGGAGCGGCGGAGGCGCGCAGCAGGCGCCGGGCCATGAGGTCGGGGTCCTGGGGCCGCGGTGTGGGGCGACGGGTCGTCATCGGTGGCATCCGCTCCTTCGGTGGGGTGAGGGGCGGCCAGTTGGGCGAGTGGGCCGTGGGGAACACGGTGGGGAGCAGGGTGCCCAGCCCCGGGCAGCCCATGTATACATGAAACGACATCCCTAAACGACACCCTTGAAAGCATTTTGCTCCTTCTTCGTGAATTTCACATCGCGTTGCCGCCGCGCTGGTCGACAGATTCGGATGGGCAGTGCAGCTAGCGGCTAGCTTTGTTCGGGTGAGCGACGTCAGAGCGTGTCTCGCGGGAGTGACGGCCCACCTCCCTGAACGCTGGGTCGACATGGCCGAGCGGGAAGCCCAGATCGTGGCCGCGAGCGGTGGTTTCGTTCCGCCTCCGGGGCTGCTGACCCAACTGACCGGTGTGCGAGGCGTGCATCTGATCGGCGACGACCAGCAGGCTTCTGACCTGGCAGTGAATGCCGCGCGTAAACTGCTGGCCGATTGCGGCGCCGGGCCCGAGGACATCGACCTGATGATTTTCGCGGCGGCGAGCCAGGACCTGGCGGAGCCGGCGACTTCCCACATCGTTGCCGCGCATTTGGGGCTGAACTGCCCGGTGTTCGATGTGAAGAATGCCTGCAACAGCGTTCTGAACGCTATTGAGATCACTCAGGCGCTGATTTCCTCCGGACAGTACCGCAGGGTGCTGATCACTTGCGGGGAGGCGCCGTCGCTGTACGCGAGGCTACGGATTCCCGACGCTTCCGCCTTCGCCCGTTCCTTCCCCTCCTTCGGTTTCTCCGACGCCGGCGCCGCGCTGCTGTGGGAAGCCGGGGAAGAGGCCGGAATCCCCTCACAGTCCCGTGGCGTGCTCGGCGCCCGCTTCGCGGCGGACTCCGCCGTCTGGCCGTGCGCCACCGTCCTGCACGGCGGGACACGCACCGTGCGGCAGGTCCCCGGGGAGTCCGCCTTCTTCCAGATGGAGAGCACCCGCATACGCGACAGCCTCCACCTTCTCTGCCGAACCCATCTGCCTCCTCTGCTCGACGAACTGGCCCTGGACGTCGCCGACTTCTCCTTCATCGGTGTGCACCAGGTGTCGCTCAGCGACCTCGACGACCTGTGCGCCGCGGGCTTCGGGATCCCCCGGGAAAAACTCGTGATCTCCCTTCCCCGCCACGGCAATGTCGCGTCCGCGTCGCTGCCGCTGCAGCTCGCCACCGCCATCGACAGCGGACTGGCAGGGCCCGGCGACCTGGTGGCACTGATCGGCCTGGCCGCAGGTAGCAGCGCCGGCCTGGTGGTGATCCGGTTGTAAGCCTCACACCCCACCCACGACGACCGATGCGGGGCAGTAGATGACGTCACTGTACGAACCGATCAAGAGCGCGTTGACGCGCCACTTCAACATCCCCGAGGACACGATCGAGCCCGAAAGTACGCTCGAAGACCTGGGCATGGACTCGCTGGCAGTAGTGGAACTCATGTGCATCCTGCAGGACGACCTGGGCCTGCGCGTACCGGATGTCGAGCACCTCAAATCCGTTCACGGCACCTTGGGCGAGGCCGTGGCCGCCGTCGAACGCGCCCAAGAGCCCGCAGCGGCCGTGCAAGCGGCCGCCGGCGCTCCGGTGCACCAGGCATGAGCCGGCGCGACATCGCGGTGACCGGCGTCGGTCTCATCACCGCCGCGGGCACCGACGTCGTCACGAGCTGGCAAGGAGTGTGCTCCGGCATCTCCACGGCCGCCGTCGACCCGGAACTGGGCGACGTACCCGTGCCCCTCGCCTGCCGCGTCCCCGACTTCGACGCCGCGGCACTGCTCGGCCGTGCCGTGTGGCGCACCGACCGCTTCGTCCACCTGGCGCTCGCCGCCGCCCACGAGTCGGTCAGGGATTCGGGCCTCGACACCGCCGCCTGGGACGGTGCGCGCGTCGGAGTCGTCGTCGGGGTCGGCACGGAGAGCAAGGAGACCAGCGTCGCGGCATTGCGCAAATACAGCGACCACGCCTACGAGACGCTCTCCCCCCTCACCGTGCCCCGCTCCACCGTGAACGCCGCCGCCGCCGAGATCTGCATCGTCATGGGGGCGTACGGCCCGAGTATGGCCGTGACCACGGCCTGCGCATCGGGGGCCACCGCGCTGGGGACCGCCCGCGACCTTTTGCTGGCCGACCGCTGCGACGTCGTCCTGGCCGGTGGCACCGAGGCGCCCTGCCACCCCCTCACCTCGCTGTCCTTCTCCCAAATGGGCGCCCTGTCCCGGAGAGTGCACGACCCCCGGGGCGCGAGTCGCCCCTTCGACAGCACGCGTGACGGGTTCGTCCTCGCCGAAGGCGCGGCCATCCTGGTGCTCGAGCGGGCCGCCGACGCGCGGGCCCGCCGTGCCCGGCCGCGCGCCTACTTCTGCGGCTACGGCTCGTCCACCGACGGCTACCACTACGCCGCGGCGCACCCCGAAGGCATCGGCTTCGAACGGGCCTTCACCGCGGCGCTGGCCGACGCCGGCCTGAACGGGGCCGACATCTCCCACGTCAACGCGCATGGTACCGCCACGGTGATGAACGACCGCATCGAAGCCGCCGCACTGGACCGGCTCTTCAACGGCCATCCGCCCCCCGTCACCTCCACCAAGGGCGTCACGGGCCACACCCTCGGCGCGGCAGGGGCCATCGAAGCGGCGCTCGCGACCCTGACTCTGCAGCACCAGACCATCCCGCCCACGGCCAACCTCGACCAGCTCGACCCGGCGATCGACCTTGACGTCGTTGCCAAGCAACGCCGTCCGCACCGGATGGAAGCGGTCATGAGCAACTCGTTCGGATTCGGCGGGCACAACGCGGTACTCGTCCTCCGCCAGGCCTGAGGGCTGCTCCGCTCACCGCACACCCGGGCCCGACAGCCACAGCACGGCCGGCCCTGCCCGCTCGCGCCGACCTGACGGGAGCTGACGTGAGGTGACCGGTCCTGACGTGTCCTCGCCCCCACACCGCCCGCCCCCGCTCCGAGAAGAAGAGTAGGAACTGTCGTGGCCTACCGCACTCCGCACGCTCTGTCGCCCGCCGCAGAACCGCTGGACCTGGGGGCGGGGTCGAACGAGCCGGAACCGAGACCCGGCAGCGGCGGTACGCCCCGGGCGGCGGCCGCACCCCGCCAGGCCCGCGTCTCCGGCCTGCACATGATCGCAGGCGCCGTCGTGGAGGCCGGACGCCTCCTGTGGTGGACGGCGTACTACACGATGCGGTGGGGCCTGGACCGCGTATCCCGCTCCGGCGGGCCGGATCCCCGCCTGCGCCTCGCCGCTCTGCTGCGCGGCTACCTGCTGCGCATGGGCCCCCTGTACATGAAGGCGGGGCAGGTCCTGGGCACGCAGTCGGGGCTCCTTTCCTCCGAGGCGGCCGAGGAGTTCCGGTCCTTCTTCTCCGGGCTGCCGCCCATGCCGGAGGCAGCGCTGCGCCGTACGGTGGACCGCGGGCTCCCCGTCCCCGTCGCCGAGGCCTTCGCGTCCTTCGCCTGGCAGCCGGTCGCCGTCGGCTCCGTCGCCCAGGTCCACCGCGGCGTCCTCGCGGACGGCACCGACGTGGCCGTGAAAATCGTCAAGAGCGGCGTCAGGCAAAGGCTCGAAGCCAGCACACGAGCCCTGGGAAAGTTCCTCGCCGCGGTGCACGCCCTCTGCCCCCCACTGCGCCCCTACGACCTGCCCGGTCATTTCGCCGAGCTGCATCCCCTGCTGGTGGGCCAGTGCGACATGCGCCAGGAAGCCGCCCGGCAGAACGAAGTGGCACGGAACTTCCGCGGCCATCCCTTCTTGCACGTTCCCCGTACGTACGACCATCTGTGTACGGATGATGTGCTGGTCATGGAGTACGTCGACGGCGTCCCCGGGATGGACCCGGGCCAGGCCGGCCATCCCCGGCCGGCCCTGGCGCGCCGTCTCCAGGACGTCTTCTACAGCATGGTGTTCTTCCACGGACGCTTCCACGTCGACCCCCACCCCGGGAACATCCTGTTCCGCCCCGGCGGTCAGATCGTGCTGCTCGACTTCGGCCTCGTGGGCACCTTGTCCGCGGACGACAAGTGGAACCTGTCCTCCTTCTACTACGCGTGCATCCGCGGGCAGTGGCAGACGGCCACGGAGCGGTTCGTCCGCACCTTCGTGGCCAACCCCGAACGGCTGGTGCCCCACCACGAGGAGTACGCGGAGAAGCTGGCCGCCATCCTGCGCCGCCACTTCCAGGTGCAGACGTCGCGCTGGTCCACCATGGAGTTCTTCGACGACGCCACCCGCCTGCTGCACGGATATGGCGCGCGTGCCTCCACCCGGTTCTCGCTGCTGTCACTGTCGCTACTCACGGGCGAGGGCTTCGTGACGCAGACCGATCCGGACATCAACCTCTACGACAACGCCCGGCGCTTCACCGACCTCTTTTCCCCGTACATGAGCGAAGCGGTGCGAGAGAAGTTCGAGCACGAGATCGGCGGCCTGAGCCCTCGCTCCATGGCGGCCCGCCGCGACGCCGCCCGCTACTTGGTCGCCCCCACCCACCTGGACCGCTACGGCCTGCCCAGCGCCTTCCCCCTCGTCATCACGAAGGCCACGGGCGCCCACATCCACGACCTCGACGGAAACGAGTACGTCGACCTCTCGTGCGGCTACGGCCCGCACATCCTCGGCTACGCACATCCCGGCACGTCCCGCGCCATCCAGGAAGCCGTCGCCCGCGGATCGGTCAACGCTCTGGGCAATCCCGCGGAACTCCGACTGGCAGAACTCATCGCCGAAGCCTTCGGCACCGGAACGAAGGTCATCCTCGGCAACTCGGGGACGGAAGCGGTCCAGATGGCGCTGAGGGTGGCACGCGCCTACACGGGACGGCAGCGCGTGGCCAAATTCGAGGGCCACTACCATGGGTTCTCCGACCAGAGCCTGGTGAGCTCCCTCTTCCGCTACAGCGGCGACGCCCCATCCCCCAACCCGGTGGCGAACTCGGCCGGCATGCAGCGCACCGTGGTGGAAGAAACCCTCGTCCTGCAGTACGGCGACCCCGCTTCGCTGGACCGCATCGCCGCCCACGCGGGAACTCTCGCGTGCGTCATCCTCGAACCCATGCCGGTGACGACGGCGGCCTTCGACCGCTCCTTCCTCCAGCAGCTCCAGGAGGTCTGCGCACGCGAGACCATCCTGGTGATCTACGACGAGGTGATCACCGGCTTCCGCGTCCGCTACGGCGGCGCCCAGCACCTCGTCGGCGTCACACCGGACCTGACCTGCCTCGGCAAGATCATCGGCGGTGGCCTGCCGTGCGGAGCGGTGGCAGGACGACCCGACGTCATCGACATCGCCCGCACCACCGGCGACCCCTACCTCGACATCGATACGCGGGCATTCGTCGGCGGAACCATGAGCGGAAACTCCATCACCGCCGCCGCGGGCACCGCCGTCCTCGCCCACCTGAAATCACACCCTGGCATCTACGACGAACTGCAGCACAAGACCGAGTGGCTGGCCCAGGAACTGACCACCCACGCGGCCACCAGCGCAATCCCCTGCAACGTGGCGGCCGCACACTCCATCTTCTCCATCACCTTCGACCACGCCGCCCCACGGCTCATCAGGGATCGGCTGGCCGGATCGAACTTCAAAGCGAACCTGGCCCTCTCTTACTACATGCGCAAACACGGCGTCTACGTCCCCGAACTGCACACGATGATGCTCAGCGCCGCACACACAGCCGAAGACCTCCAGCACGTCTCCCGCGCCTTCGCGCACAGCATCGAAGAAATGAAGGACGACGGCTTGTTCACCACTTACTGACTTCTGTTCCGCCCTGGTCCGAAGCTGGCGGAAGCGCGCGTCGCTGCGTTTGAGGTTGAGTACGAAATCGTCCTTCCCGATGCTCATCGGCGGTTCCTCACGCCCGTCGGCGACTCAGGCGCGGCGCCGTTCTACGGCGCCCGCCGGGTGGTCCGTTCCCCGCCTGTGAAGCCCATCGCCGTGATCCGCCGGTGCACGACATCGGCACGGATCCGGCCGTGGGAGTTCACCACCAACTCCTCGATCTTCGCGAGGTATTCATCGATCGGACGGGCCCGGTGCTGCCGCTCGGTCGGGCTCTTGCCCTCGGCCCGAGCCCGCACATACCGGGCCACCGTGTGGTGGTCGCAGCCGGCCAGCTCGGCCGCCGCTCGGTAACTCCCCGTGAGGTCGTATGCCTCAAGGATCTCCATGATCTCCCTGCTGTTCTTCACACCGGCCAGCTTCGCCGACCGGCATCGGTCCAGGTCCGGGGAGATATATGGCCGCCCGTGGGGCAACCCTTGGCCATGAATGGGGCGCTAAGTGGCCGCCTACGGGGAGTATCTACTGGCCGCCGTCACCCGGCCCCGAGATGACCGTCGCGGGCCGCCAAACAACTTACGGAGGACCGATGCCGCCTCTCCGGCGGCATTCTCGCGAACTCGGCAACTCGCATCATGATCCCGCACGCAGAAGCGGTCCCGCCGCGAACCGAGGGCAGCTGAGAGGGCATCCTTTGTGGACTACCCACAACTCGCTGGATCGGCGTAGACGCGGAGTCGACCGTTGCCCATCACGCGCGACGCAACACACGCCACGACTCCGCACGTGTACGAGACCGCCTTGCCGGCGGAGCCCTCGGCTGGCTCACTCCCGGCGCGACGCCAACGCGCGGGTCGCCACTGGATGAACTGACTACTCGTCAGTAAAGTCAGCATAGAGTCAGCATTCGTTCCGCCAAACGTCACCACACCCTGCGCCACATGGGAGTCGCACCCAAGACCCACAGCGCACCCCAGGGGCCGAGTAAGCAGCAATGCCTCGCCAGGAAACGGAACCCTCCTAGCCAACCCACCTCAAACCAGTTCAGGTGATTGTCCCAGCTCAGCGCACCCTCCCCCGCGCCTTCAGCGGCGTCGCGGGCAGTTCCGGGGCTGGAATCGGAGGGCCGTCGTAGCCTTTCACCTCGCCGAACCTGGTGCCGTTCATCCAGTCCTCGCGGGCCTGTGCGATATCCTCTTGGGACCGTCCGATCCAGTTCCAGAACATGATGATCTCCTCCTCGAACGGCTCGCCACCCAGCAGCATCAGGCCCGCGTCGGACTCGGCGCGCAGCGGGAGTTCGGTGCGGCCGCAGCCGAGGTAGAGCATGGAGCCCGGGAGGACCGGGACGCCGTCGACGTGGGCCTCGCCGGACATGGAGAGCACCGCGTACTCGAAGTCCGGGTCGAGCGGCAGGCGCGCCTCCGTGCCCGCGGCCAGGGCCAGATCCGCGCCCACGATCGGGGTGTACGCGGTGCCCGGCGACGTCGCTCCGTCGAGGGTGCCGAGAACGACCGTGGCGGTCAGGCCGGGGGCCGTGACCTGCGGCAGGTCGGTGTGGTGCTGGAAGTGGGGCTCGGTGTGGCGGTGTTCCGCGGGCAGCGCCACCCACAGCTGTGCGCCGTGCAGAAAGCGGGCGTGGGGGCGGGGGCTCTCCTCCGAGTGGCTGATCGCCCGCCCGGAGGTCATGAGGCCCAGTTCCCGGGGGCGGATCGTGGCGAGCACGCCGGTGCTGTCGCGGTGCAGGACCTCGCCCTCGTGCAGCCAACTGACCGTCTGCAGGCCCATGTGCGGATGCGGCGGCACCTGCATGCCGGGTTCGTCGGCGATGTCGTCGGGGCCGTAGTGGTCGACGAAGGCCCAGGCGCCCACCATGCGCCGGCCCAGGTTGGGCAGGAGGCGGCGGACCTCGGTGGACTCGCCGAGCGGGACGCGGCGGGGACTGAGGAGTTCACGGACGGGCTCTGCGACGACGAACCCACGACCGCCGCATACGGAGAGGCCGGCCTGACGATCGAGATTGCTCATGGGACCCAACCTATTCCCGTACGGGCGCCGGAAGTCCACCCTCCCGCTGCGGGTTTCGTCACCGGTCGCCCGGTTGCCTGGTTACCCGGTTGCCTGGTTACCCGGTGGCGCCGGGCAGCCGCCGGTCCGGCTCAGGCGAGGAGCCAGGTGATCACGGTCAGGGAGCCCATGGACAGCAGGGTGGACAGTACGACGGTGTCCGAGACGAGCCGCGTGTCGAGGCGGTACTGGGACGCGAAGATGAACGCGTTCTGGGCCGTCGGCAGTCCCGCGCACAGCACGACCGCGAGCAGGTCGTGGCCTTCGAGGCCGAAAAGCCAACGGGCGAGCGCGTAGGCGACGAGGGGTTGGACGGCTGTTTTGAGGGTGACCACGACGTACCGTTCGGCACGCGCGCCCCGTGCGGCCTCCGCGAGCGGCGGGCCGGCCGGGCCCGTCTTTCGGGTGTCGAGCGACATGCCGAGCGCGAAGAGCGCCGCGGGGACGGCGGCGCCGCCGAGCATCTCGGCAGGCGCGGTCACCACCTCCGGCAGGCGCAGGCCCAGTGCGGCCACGGCCACGCCCGCCGCCGACGCGGCGATGATCGGGTTGCGCAGGGGCAGCCGCAGCAGGCGGCGTCTGGCGCCCGTGCCGGGCCGCGCGTCGAGGTCCAGCAGGGTCAGGACCAGTGGGGTGACGAACAGGGTCTGGAAGAGGGCCGCCGCCACCGCGAACGACGCGTCGCCCAGTACGTGCACGGCCACCGGAATGCCGAGGTTGGCGGAGTTCACATAGGAGCCCGCCATGGCGGATATCGCCCGCTCCGCCTGCTTGCGGTGGAACACCCAGCGGCCGATCAGCAGGCCGAGCCCGAACATGACGAGCACGCTCGCGGCGAAGACCGCCACCCCCGGGTTCGCCAGGTCGGAGACCCGGGCGCGTGACAGGGTCACGAACAGCAGCGCCGGCATGGCGTACGTGAAGGCGAACCGGCCCAGGACCGACTGCCCGTGCTCTCCGAGTACGCCGAAGCGGCCGGCCGCCCAGCCGAGCGCGGTGATCACCCAGATGGGCAGGAAGGCGGAGAGCACGGTCACCGCGCCAGCATGCCCGAGGGTGATCACGGCCGTTCGGCCGCCCCCGGGGCAGGACGCCCCAGCCGGAGACGCGCCCCCGGGCCAGGAGAACCCCGCTGGAGATCCGCCCCCGGGGGCAGGAGGCACCCGCGGGAAACGCGCCCCGGTGCCCGGCCGTCCCCCGGGGCGCAAACGCCCCCAGGCCAGGGCCTCCTCAGGCCGCCCGGTACGTCTCCAGCAGCCGCAGCCAGACCTCGCTGATCGTCGGGAACGAGGGAACCGCGTGCCACAGCCGCTCCAGAGGCACCTCCCCCGCCACCGCGATCGTCGCCGAGTGCAGCAGTTCGCCGACGCCCGCCCCGACGAAGGTGACGCCGAGGAGGGTCTCCCGGTCGAGATCGACGACCATGCGGGCGTGGCCGCGGTAGTTGTCCGCGTACAGGCTCGCGCCCGCGACCGAGGCGAGGTCGTAGTCGACGGCGCGCACCCGGTGGCCCGCCTGTTCCGCCTCGGCGAGGGACAGGCCCACGGAGGCGGCCTCGGGGTCGGTGAACACGACCTGCGGCACCGCGGCGTGGTCGGCCGTCGCGCAGTGCGCGCCCCAGCGGTCGGACTCCAGGAGCGGGACGTGCTGCGCCCTCGCGGCGATGACGTCGCCCGCGATGCGCGCCTGGTACTTGCCCTGATGGGTGACCAGCGCACGGCGGTTGACGTCGCCGACGGCGTACAGCCACTCCGTGCCCGTGACGCGGCAGCTGTCGTCGACGGTCAGCCACGAGCCTGGTTCCAGGCCCACGGTCCCCAGCCCGATGTCGTCGGTGCGCGGGGCGCGGCCGGTCGCGAAGAGCACCTCGTCGGCCTCGATACGCTCGCCGCCGGCGAGGACCAGGGTCACGGGGCCGCTGCCGCCGGGACGTTCGACGCCGGCCACCTCGGTGTCCGTCCGGATCGTGACGCCGGCCTCCTTCAGGCCCTCGGCGACGTGCTCGCCCACGAACGGCTCCATCCGGGGCAGCAGTCCCCCGCCGCGGACGAGCATGGTCACCTGCGAGCCGAGCGCCTGCCAGGCGGTGGCCATCTCGACGCCGACCACTCCCCCGCCGACGATGGCCAGCCGCCCCGGCGCCTCGCGGGCGCTGGTCGCCTCGCGGCTCGTCCACACCCCGGCGCCCGCCAGGCCGGGGAGGTCGGGCAGGACGGCCCGGCTGCCGGTGCTGACGACGACGGCGTGCCGCGCGGTCAGCGAGTGGACCTCGCCGTCCGGTCCGTGCACGACCACTTTCCTCGTGCCGTCGAGGGCGCCTCTGCCCCGGTAGACGTGGGCGCCGGTGGAGTCGAGCCAGGCCAGCTGGCCGTCGTCCTTCCAGTGGGCCGCCTTCTCGTCACGGCGGGCGAGTACGGCCTTGGTGTCGAGGGGGCCCCGCACCGCGCCGTCCAGGCCGGGCAGCCTACGGGCGTCGGCCCTGGCGATGACCGGACGCAGCAGCGCCTTGCTCGGCATGCACGCCCAGTACGAGCAGTCCCCGCCGATGAGTTCGCTCTCGACCACAGCGGTTCTCAGGCCCGCCGCTCTGGTCCGGTCCGCCACGTTCTCCCCGACGGGGCCCGCACCCAGTACTACGACGTCGTACTCCACAGCTTGGGTCATAGGGACAGTCTGATCGGGGGTGTGCGTCATGGCCACATGGGCAGGGGCAGGAATATCACCGCCCCGGGCACCGTTGTCCGGGGCGACTCCGCCGGTCGTCAGGAAGAGGTAGTAAGCCATGAGCACCGTTGAGCTCACCAAGGAAAACTTCGATCAGGTCGTGACCGACAACGAGTTCGTCCTGATCGACTTCTGGGCTTCCTGGTGTGGTCCCTGCCGCCAGTTCGCGCCCGTCTACGAGGGTGCGTCCGAGCGGCACCCCGACCTGGTGTTCGCGAAGGTGGACACCGAGGCCCAGCAGGAGCTCGCGGCGGCCTTCGAGATCCGCTCGATCCCCACACTGATGATCGTGCGCGACAACGTCGCGGTCTTCGCCCAGCCGGGCGCGCTGCCCGAATCGTCCCTCGAGGACGTCATCGGTCAGGCCCGCGCCCTGGACATGGACGAGGTCCGCAAGTCGATCGATGACGCCCAGCAGGGCGCCGCCGCCGAGGGCGGCCAGGCCACGGCCTGACCCGTCGAAGAGCGAGACCTGTGCCCTTCGGGCCATGAGTGGGACGACGTACGGGGCGTGAACGGACGAAGGTCCGGTCGCGCCCCGTACGTGTGTCCGCGGGCGTGCCGGGGACGGCCGCGTCAGCGCTCCAGTACGAGGGCGAGCCCCTGCCCCACGCCGATGCACAGGGCCGCCATGCCGGCCCCGGACCCCGCCGCCGCGAGCTGGTGGGCCACGGAGCCGGCGAGCCGGGCGCCCGACGCGCCGAGCGGGTGGCCGATGGCGATGGCGCCGCCCCGCCGGTTCACGACCGAGGGGTCCAGCTCCGGCCACTCGGCCAGGCAGCCGAGCGACTGCGCGGCGAAGGCCTCGTTGAGCTCGAAGGCCGTCAGGTCGTCGAAGGACCTGCCCGCCTTCGTGAGCGCCCGCCGGACCGCTTCGACCGGGCCGAGCCCGAAGAGCTGCGGCTCGATGCCAGTGACCGCGGAGGCGCGGATCCGGGCGAGCGGCTCGCGGCCCGTCGCCCGCAGCCCCTCCTCGTCGACCAGAAGAAGCGCCGCGGCGCCGTCGTTGAGGGGTGAGGCGTTGCCCGCGGTGACCGTGCCGTCCGCGCGGAACGAGGGCTTCAGCTTGGCGAGCGCCTCCATGGAGGTGGTGTCGCGGATGCATTCGTCCCGCGGCAGGTCCACATCGCCGTACGGGACGACCTCGCCGTCGTACAAGCCCTTCGCCCAGGCCTCCGCGGCCTTCTGGTGGCTGGCGAGGGCGAAGGCGTCCTGCTGCTCCCGCGTGATGGCGTGCTTGTCGGCGACGAGTTCCGCGCCCTCGCCGAGGGACACGGTCCATTCGGCGGGCATCGCCGGGTTGACCATGCGCCAGCCGAGCGTGGTCGAGTGGAGCTGCTGGTGGCCCGCCGGGAAAGCGCGCTCGGGCTTCTGCAGCACCCACGGCGCACGGGACATCGACTCGACGCCGCCCGCGATCGCCACGGTCGCGTCGCCGAGCGCGATGGCCCGTGCCGCCTGGATGACCGCCTCCATGCCGGAGCCGCACAGCCGGTTGACGGTCACGCCGGGCACGGAGACCGGCAGCCCGGCGAGCAGCACCGCCATCCGGGCGACGTCGCGGTTGTCCTCGCCGGCCCCGTTGGCGTCGCCGAACACGACGTCGTCGATCCGGGCGGGGTCCAGCTCGGGTGTCCGGTCCACCAGGGCCCGCACGACGTGCGCGGCGAGGTCGTCGGGCCGTACGGACGAGAGCGCGCCCCCGAACTTGCCGATCGGGGTGCGTACGGCGTCGACGATGTACACGTCGCGGATGCTCATCGGTTCTCTCCCAGGGCCTGGAGCAGCGGGCTGTTCAGTTCTTCGCTCGGGTTCGGTTCTGCGGTCGGTTCAGTTCTGCGGTCGGTTCGGTTCTTGCGGCGGTTCGGTTCTGCGGCGGACGACTCGACTTGTTCGCCTGATGAACTTTGGTTCACAATTACTCGCGCCCGAGTCTCTGCCCGGCGGTGCCCGCTGTCAACGGCCCGTCGGACGCCCGCCGCACAAGGAGCCCCATGCCGCAGCCCCCGCCCCCTCCCGTGGGCCCGCTCGACCGCGGCCTCGCCGTGCTGCGCGCCCTGTGCTCGCCCGAGGCCGCGGACCGGGTCCGGCACGGCGATCTCGCCCGTACGACGGGCCTGGCCCGCTCCACGGTGGACCGGGTGGTGTCCACGCTGGCCCGGCTGGAGCTGGTGCGCGGCGACGGACGCGAGGTGGCGCTCACGCCCCGGCTGCTGGAACTCGGCGGCGCATATCTGACGGCGAGCGGACTGCCCGCGGCGCTGGGCCCGGCAGTGGCGCGGCTCGCGGACGAGTTCGGCGAGCCGGTCTCCGTCGCGGTCCCCGACCAGGACCTGGTGCGGATCGTCGTACGGGCCTCCAGCCGCCGGACCATGAACCTCAGCTTCAGAGTCGGGGACGTGCTTCCGGCGGAGCGGTGTGCCGCCGGCGCGGTCTTCCGGGACGGGCGCGAGGCGGCACTCGACGAGTCGCACGAGCCGTCATACGGGGTCGAACCCGGTCTGGTCACAGTCGCGCTGCCGTTGCGGGACGCCGCCGGGCGGACGGTGTGCGCGGTGAGCGTGGCCAGTCACACCAGCCGGCACACGGCCGACTCGCTGGCCCGAGCGGTGCTGCCCCGGCTGCGCCGGACGCGCGGCGCGATGGAGGAGGCGCTCGCCGCGCCGCGGCTGCCGCGTGGCGCGGCGGCTGCCCGGGCCGACGACTCGACCGCGGCGGCCAAGCGGGAGCTGGGGCCCGCGTATCTCCAGTCCCTGGCGCGGGGGCTCGACGTGCTGCGCGCGCTGGGCGCGGACCCCGGCGGCGGTATGCCGCTGACCGCGGTCGCGGAGGCCACCGGTCTTGCGCGTGCCACGGCCAGACGGTCGCTGCTGACGCTGGAGCACCTCGGCTACGCGGGACGGGGCCCCGACGGACAGCGCTTCGTACTGCGGCCGCGCGTCCTCGAACTGGGCTGCGCCCGGCTGTCGGGCCTCGGTCTGACCGACATCGCGCAGCCGCATCTCGCGGACCTGGTGCGGCGGGTCGGCGAGTCGGCGTCGCTGGCGGTCCTCGACGGGTCCGACATCCGTTACGTGGCACGGGTGCCGACCGTACGCATCATGAGCATCGACATCACCGTCGGCACCCGCTTCCCGGCGTACGCCACCGCGATGGGGCGGGTGCTGCTCGCCGGTCTGCCGGCGGGTGAGCGGCCCGCGCTGCCCGCCGAGCTGCCGGCGCTGACCGGGCACACCGTGACGTCGGCGGGCCGGCTGACGGCCGTCCTCGACGAGGTGGCGGCGCAGGGCCACGCGCTGGTCGACCAGGAGCTGGAGGAGGGCCTGCGTTCGCTCGCGGTCCCGGTGCGCGACGGCCGGGGCACGGTGGTCGCCGCGCTGAACGTGGCGCAGCACGCCGGGCGGGGCAGCGCGGAGGCGATGCGGGCGGCGATGCTGGGCGCGCTGCGCGAGGCGGCGGGCCGGGTGGAGGCCGAGCTGCGAGCGGTGGGGGTCGTGACGGGCGCGGCGTGACGACGGCGCGGCCGACCCGCCGCGTCACACGTCGGCCGCGTCCACCACGCGTACGACCAGGCCCAGCGACAGCTCCGCGCCGTCCACGAGCAGTGCCTCCACCGTGCGGGTCCGCGGGTCGATGTCGGCCTCGACGCCGTCGCCGACGTACCGCGGATAGCCGGACGCGCCCTGCTCGCCCGTGGCGTCGACGACGGCGACGCGGACCGCGTGGTGGGCGAGGGTGGCGGGGTCCTGGCTTTCTGCGGTCTCGGGGATGACGAGGATCCCGAAGCGCTGCGGTTGAGTGTTCATGCAGGCGACGCTAGACACCCGCCGCGCGCCGCGCACTACGGTGACGGGATGACGCATTCCACCACCCCCGTGCCCGACGCACCGCGCCCGCACGGCTCCTCCCGCGCCGACGCCGCCCCCGACCTGCCCGGCAGCACCGGGCCGAGCGCCACCACGGAGGCCGCTGCGGCCCGCGTGGGGCCGGTGCGCACGTCGTACGCCCCGAACCGTGACGGCGACCCCGACCCGGGCGAGATCGTGTGGACCTGGGTGCCGTTCGAGGAGAACGACGGCCGCGGCAAGGACCGGCCGGTGCTGGTGGTGGCCAGGGAGGCGGGCGGGACGCTGCTCGCCGTGCAGCTGTCGAGCAAGCGCCACGACCACGACCACGAGTGGGTGCCGATCGGCGTCGGGCCGTGGGACGGCGCCGGGCGCGAGTCGTGGGTGGATCTGGACCGGGTGCTGCGGGTGCACGAGGCGGGGATGCGCCGTGAGGCGTGCGCGCTGGACCGGCCCCGGTTCGACCAGGTCGTGCGGCGGCTGCGGGAGCGCTACGGCTGGAGCTGAGCGCCCGCCCCGCACCGGTCCGCGAAGGCGTTGCGGAATGCGGCCAGGGTGGGGGACGTGCCCGACCTGTCGAGGACGGCGAAGACGATCTCGTCGAAGTGGCCGGCGAACCGGCCCCCGCCCGTGAGCAGGCCGTGGAACACCCCCGCGACCACCGCCGGGTCGTTGCGGAAGACCCCGCAGCCCCACGCGCCGAGCACGAGACGGCGGTAGCCGCCCGCCACCGCCGTCTCCAGGACCCGCTCGGCGCGGGAGGCGAGCGCGGCGGGGATGCGGTGGGCCTCGCCGGGGGTGCGGCTGGTGATGACCCCGGCGTTGGGCGCGGGCGAGGTGAGGAAGCCGGCCGTGTACGGCGTCTCCAGCAGCCGGCCGCGGTCGTCGCGGAAGACGGGCACGCCCGGGGAGAGAATCACCCGGTCGGAGTAGAAGGCGCTGCGTTCGGCGCGGTGGTGGTCGTAGAACCCGGGAACCCGCAGCAGCGTGGCGTGCAGGGCGGAGGCCCGGCACAGCGCCTCTTCCTGTGCCTGCGCCCCGTTGAGGTAGCCGCCGCCGGGGTTGCGCGCGGAGGCGAAGTTCAGGACGGCGACCGGGCCGGGTCCGGCGGCGGTGAGCCGGCAGGCCGCCTCGGTGCTGCTCTCGCCCGTGACCTCGCAGGCGGTTGCCCGGTCGGTGTCCGGCGTGACCGCCACGGGGGCGGGCCCGTACAGCCGGGCGCCCTCCAGCGCCGCGGCGAGTTCCGGTTCCAGGCGCACCTCGCGTCCGTCGGGCAGGTGGTACTTCCCGGCCCGGACGATCTCCTCGGTCTGCTTCGCGATCCCCCGCAGTCGTGCGCTCATGGAGTCATCATCGAGAACCACGGGTAACGGCCGCAAATACATTTCCGCTCCTCAAAGCCGCTCCCAGAGGCGCTCTTGTGCGCGGCCGCGGCAGTGGCCTTAGGTTGACTGGGTCCCTGCCCGACAGGGTCCCTTCGACAGGAGGATCGATCATGCATCCACCCGGAACGGGCGACTTCGGCCGTCCGATGTCCGAGCCAGAGGCCGAGGACCTGCTCCGCTGCATCTGCTTCAAGACGGGCCCCCCGCGCACCGTCGGTGTGGAGCTGGAGTGGCTGGTCCACGCGAGGGAGCAGCCCGAGAAACCCGTACCGCAGGACCGCCTCGAGGCGGCCTTCGACGACATACGCGCCCTGACCCTGAGTTCCGCGCTCACCTTCGAACCGGGCGGCCAGCTCGAGCTCAGCTCGCGCCCCGCCGCCTCCCTGATGGAGTGCATCGACTCCACAGCCGCCGACCTGGCAGCCGTACGGGCTGCGCTCCGTCCGGCGGGCCTCTTCCTGAACGGACTGGGCCTGGATCCCTGGAATCCGCCCCGCCGCATCCTCCGTCAGCCTCGCTACGACGCGATGGAGACGTATCTCGACCGCTCCGGCCCCTTCGGTCGCTCCATGATGTGCAGCTCCGCCTCGGTCCAGGTGTGCCTGGACGCGGGCGAGGAGGAGCCGGGGCCGCTCGGCCACGGCCGACGCTGGCGGCTCGCCCATCTGCTCGGCGCCGTACTGCTGGCCGCGTTCGCCAACTCCCCCTTACTGGGCGGGCGTCGCACCGGCTGGCGTTCCACGCGGCAGGCGGTGTGGAACATGCTCGATCCGGTGCGCCCCATGGCGCCGCAGCTGGAGTCCGAGCCGCGTGCGGCGTGGACGGCGCACGTCCTGGACGCCCCGGTGATGTGTGTGCGTACGCGGGAGGGTCCGTGGCCCCTGCCCGACCGGCTCACGTTCCGTGAGTGGCTGCGCTCGGGCACGGAGCGGGCGCCGACGGCGGAGGATCTGCAGTACCACCTCACGACGCTCTTCCCACCGGTACGGCCCCGCGGCCATCTCGAGTTGCGCATGATCGACGCGCAGTCCGGCGAGGACGGCTGGATGGTGCCGCTGGCGGTCACCACGGCGCTGTTCGACGATCCGGAGGCGGCCGAGACGGTGTACCGGGCGCTGAAGCCGCTCGCCGAGTGCATGGACGCGCACGCCATGGCGCCGCGCAGCCCGCTGTGGGTGGCGGCCGCGCGGCACGGGCTGGCTGATCCGGAGCTGCACGCGGCCGCCGTGACGTGCTTCACCGCCGCCCTGGAGGCGCTGGACCGGCTCGGTGTCTCCGCGCCGGTACGCGACGCCGTCGCCCGCTTCAACGACCGCCATGTCCTGCGGGGCCGGTGCCCCGCCGACGACCCGAGCTTTCCCTCCGTCGGGAAGGAGTCCGGCACATGACCGACGAACTGCGGGGTCAGGCTCTCGACGCGCTGACCCGTGCCCGTGCCCGTACCGCCGCTCTCACGTCCTGTGTCGACGACCGCGACCTGACGGCGCAGCACTCACCGCTGATGTCGCCGCTGGTGTGGGACCTGGCCCACATCGGCAACCAGGAGGAGCAGTGGCTGCTGCGCACCGTCGGCGGGGGTGAGGCGCTGCGGCCCGAGATCGACTCGCTCTACGACGCGTTCGAGCACCCGCGGTCGGCGCGTCCCTCGCTGCCGCTGCTGGCGCCCGCGGAGGCGCGGATCTACGCGTCCGACGTCCGCGGCCGGGTGCTGGACATCCTGGAGCGGACCCCGTTCGAGGGCGGTCCGCTGGTGGACGCGGGCTTCGCCTTCGGCATGATCGCCCAGCACGAACAGCAGCACGACGAGACCATGCTGATCACCCATCAGCTGCGGAAGGGCCCGGCCGCGCTGTCCGCGCCCGCGCCGCCCGTCCATGACACCGGTCCGCTGCCGACCGAAGTCCTGGTGCCTGCCGGGCCGTTCACGATGGGTACGTCCACCGAGCCGTGGGCGCTGGACAACGAGCGGCCCGCGCACGAGCGCGTCGTGCCCGCGTTCCACATCGACACCGTGCCGGTGACCTGCGGCCGGTTCCAGGCGTTCATCGAGGACGGCGGCTACCGCGAACGGCGCTGGTGGGCCGTCGAGGGCTGGGAACAGATCCGCCGCCACGACATCGGCGCCCCGCTGTTCTGGCGGCGGGAGGGCGGTGTGTGGCTGCGCCGCCGTTTCGGGGTGACCGAGGAGGTGCCGCCGGACGAGCCGGTCCTGCACGTCAGCTGGTACGAGGCGGACGCGTACGCCCGCTGGGCGGGACGCCGGCTGCCCACGGAGGCCGAGTGGGAGAAGGCGGCCCGGCACGACCCGGACACCGGCCGGACCCGGCGCTACCCGTGGGGCGACGAGGAGCCCACGGCGGAGCACGCCAACCTCGGCCAGCGCCATCTGCGGCCCGCCCCCGCCGGCAGCTATCCGGACGGGGCGTCAGCGCTGGGCGTGCGGCAGCTCATCGGCGACGTGTGGGAGTGGACCGCGAGCGACTTCCTGCCGTATCCGGGTTTCGCCGCGTTCCCCTACCGGGAGTACTCGGAGGTGTTCTTCGGCAGCGAGCACAAGGTGCTGCGCGGCGGTTCCTTCGCCGTCGACCCGGTCGCCTGCCGGGGCACGTTCCGCAACTGGGATCTGCCGGTGCGCCGCCAGATCTTCTCCGGCTTCCGTACGGCGCGGGACGCGCAGGAGCGGGGCGGCAACGGAAACGGGGGACTCGCCTGATGTGCCGTCATATAGCCGTGCTGGGCCCGCCGGAGCCGCTGGGCGACGCCCTCGTCCGGCCGCCGAACGGTCTGCTGCGCCAGTCCTGGGCGCCTCGGCACCAGCGTCACGGCACGGTCAACGCCGACGGTTTCGGGGTCGGCTGGTACGCGGAGGGCGACCCGGTGCCCGCCAGGTACCGGCGCGCGGGGCCGATCTGGGCCGACCTGTCCTTCACCGACCTGGCGCGGGTGGTGCGCGCTTCCGCGGTGCTCGCCGCCGTACGGGACGCCACCGAACCCGGCGCGGACGCCGAGGCCGCGGCGGCGCCGTTCGCCTCCGGGCCCTGGCTGTTCAGCCACAACGGGGCGGTGCGCGGCTGGCCCGCCTCGATGGGGGCGCTCGCGACGGCGCTCCCCGCGGACGAACTGCTGTCGATGGAGGCGCGCAACGACTCGGCGCTGCTGTGGGCGCTGGTGCTGCGCCGGCTGCGGGCCGGCGACGGCCTCGGGCAGGCGCTCGCCGACACCGTCCGTGACGCGGCCGCGGCCTCTCCCGGGTCCCGGCTGAACCTGCTCCTCACCGACGGCACGGCGATCGCCGCCACCGCGTGGGGCGACACCCTCTGGTATCTCACCGAGCCCGGCCGGCGCACGATCGTGGCCTCGGAGCCGTACGACGACGATCCCCGCTGGCAGGAGGTGCCCGATCGCACGGTTCTGACCGCGACCCGCACCGAGATCCTGCTGACCGAGCTCAAGGAGCCGACCCAGTGAGCCCGTTCCAGCTGACCCGCACCCTGCCCGAGGACGCGACGGACGCCGCGCTGCGCGCCGACGTGCTGCACGGCCTGACCCGTACGCCCAAGTCCCTGCCGCCCAAGTGGTTCTACGACGCGCGCGGCAGCGAGCTCTTCGAGGAGATCACCAGACTGCCGGAGTACTACCCGACGCGCGCCGAGCGGGAGATCCTCGCCGCGCGGGCGCCGGAGATCGCCGCGGCGACCGGGGCGCGGACCCTGGTGGAGCTGGGGTCCGGCTCCTCGGAGAAGACTCGTTTCCTGCTCGACGCGCTCCCCGGCCTGCACACCTATGTGCCGGTGGACGTGAGCGAGAGCGCGCTGGCGGGGGCCGCGGAGGCGCTGCTCGCCGAGCGCCCGGCGCTGAATGTCCACGCCCTGATCGCCGACTTCACCCGGGGGCTGGCGCTGCCCGGCACGCCGGGGCCGCGGCTGGTCGCCTTCCTGGGCGGCACGATCGGCAATCTGCTGCCCGGCGAACGGGCGGTGTTCCTGCGCTCGGTGCGCTCTCTGCTGGATCCCGGGGACTTCCTGCTGCTGGGGACGGACCTGGTGAAGGACGAGGAGGTGCTGGTGCGCGCGTACGACGACGCGGCGGGGGTGACCGCCGCGTTCAACAAGAACGTGCTCGCCGTCCTCGCCCGGGAGCTGGGTGCGGACGTCGACCCGGACGATTTCGACCATGTGGCGCTGTGGAACAGCGAGAACGAGTGGATCGAGATGCGGCTGCGGGCGCGTTCTGCCTTCACCGTCAAGATTCGCGAGCTGGATCTTGCGGTGCCGTTCGAGGCGGGCGAGGAGCTGCGCACGGAGGTGTCGGCGAAGTTCCGTCAGGACGGGGTGCGGACCGAACTCCGTGCGGCGGGCCTCGAGCTGACGCACTGGTGGACGGACGAGGAGGGCAGGTTCGCCCTGTCGCTCTCGACGGCGAGCTGAGCGGCCCGCGCCAGTGAGCGGCGGTCGGGGACGCTCCCGGGGAGGATCGGCGGCAGCAGCCGGATCTCCGCGGTGAGCGCCCCGGCCGTCGCCACCCGCCACAGGGAGGCGAGCAGCGGGTCGTCGCCGACGAAGGCCGCCGCCCCGGTCGGGGAGAAGGTGATGCGTACGGGCTGGACGGCGACGCTCGCGTCCAGCGCGGCCTGGAAGGCGGCCGGCCGGAACCGGCCGCCGCCGCGGCCGCACCAGGTGGAGCCCTCCGGGAAGACGACGACCCGTGACCCCGTGCGCAGCGCGCCCGCCATCGCCGCCACGGTGGCGGGCAGCGTCCGCAGCCGGTCACGTTCCACGAAGAGCGTGCCGCCGCGGGCGGCGACCGGCCCGAGGACGGGCCAGGAGCGCACCTCGCTCTTGGCGAGCATCCGCCCGGGCAGTGCGGCGGCGACCAGCGGGATGTCCAGCCAGGAGATGTGGTTGGCCACGACGAGCGAGCCGCGCAGGCCGTGCGGGACGCCCACGACGCGCACGCGTACGCCGAACGCCCGCAGCACGGCCCGTGACCACCAGCGGGTGACCCGGTGGCGGACGGAGGCGCTCAGCAGGGCCGTCGGCGGGGCGAGCAGCAGGCCGCAGACGACGGCCGTCAGGCCGGCGAGCAGCCGGACGGCGGCCCTCAGCGGGCCGGCCACGGTGCCGTGGTGGGTGGCGCAGCCCTTCGGTGTGCAGGGCGCGGTGGGCAGCCAGACGCTCATCGGACCGGTGCGAGGGAGAGGAAGTGGCGCAGGTAGCGGGGGTTGGTGCGGCGCAGCGACAGCAGGACGTAGAGGTCGGCGACGTTGAAGTCGGGGTCGTGGGCGGGGGCGCCGCAGACCCAGGCGCCGAGCCTGAGGTAGCCGCGCAGCAGGGGCGGCAGTTCGGTGCGGCCGGCGGGGCGGGTGACGTTCTCGGCGTTCCAGAGCTTGTGCGGGGTGACCCAGTACTCCTCGGGCGCGAGGTTCTTGTCACGCACGGTGTCCCAGGTCGCGGCGGCGAGGCCGCCGCCGTCGTTGAGCGGGACGGAGCAGCAGCCGGCCAGCCAGTTGTGGCCGGTGCGGGTCATGTAGCGGGCGAGGCCGGCCCAGGTGAGCGCGATCACGGCGCCGTTGCGGTGCAGCGGGTGGACGCAGGAGCGGCCGACCTCGACGAGGTCGTCGCGGATGGGGCCGAGGCGGCCGAGGTCGAACTCACCCTCGGAGTAGAGGCGGCCGGCGATCCGGGCGCGCTCCGGCGGGAGCAGCCGGTAGGTGCCGACGACCTCGCCGGTGTCCGCCTCGCGGACCAGCAGGTGGTCGCAGTAGGCGTCGAAGGCGTCGGTGTCCAGGCCGGGCTCGGGCCCGTCGAGCCGGGCGCCCATCTCGCCGGCGAACACCTGGTGGCGCAGCCGCTGGACGGCGCGGACGTCTTCCTGGTCGCGAGCGAGCGAGACGACGTAGCGGGGCTCGTCGCCCCGGGCCGGCAGGGAGGTGGGGGCGGGAGCGGGCGCCTGGGCGGGGAGCGGAGCAGGCATGACGAGCGGCGATGCGGGCATGGCGGTCTCCTGTGCCGGACGGAAGGACGGACCGCGGGTTGAGCGGCCCGGCTCCTTGTTTCTTCCGTGGCAGGCTGGATTCGACATGACCGCCCGGCGGAGAGCGGATGTGAGGACGCTGAATGCCGGGCGTCCGGGCCCGCCCGTGGGCCCGGACGCCGCGGCACTGGGGTCACCCCGGCACGTCAGGGGCGCAGTGCCGCCGTGATCCTGTCGGACGCCGCGCGCGCCACGTGTGCCGGGTCCTGGCCCTGGAGGACGGCCGTCATGTACGGCTTGATCGGGTTGGCGGCCTCGACCGCCGCCCACTGCGGGGAGTTGGGGGTGGCGCGGCCCTTCGCGGCGCCGGCGGCCATCGCGGACGTGCCCTCGTTGCCCTCGATGACGCCGGCGAGCGTCGTCTTGTTCGGCACGTAGTTCATCGTCAGGGCGAGTTCCTTCTGCCACTTCTCACTGGCGAGCGCCGAGACCACCTCGACGCCGGCGGACCGGTCGCGCGCGTTCTCGGGCACGATCAGGTCGGAGCCGCCGATGAACACGGCGCCCGGCGCCTTGGACGTCTTTCCGGGCACCGGGAAGAAGCCCAGCCTGCCCTTGAGCGCGGGGTTGGCCTTCTCGATGGCGGGCACCAGGCTCGGCACCGCGATGATCTGTGCGACGTCGCCCTGGGCGAAGACCTTCTCCTGGGGCGGGGTGACCTCGTCGGCGTCCTCGGGGCCGTCGCCGAGCGACTGGAGCTCCTGGTAGAAGGCCATGCCGCGCAGCGCCTCCTTGGTGTGCAGGGCGCCCTCCCAGTTGCCGCCCCGCTCGACGGCCAGTTCCCCGCCCTCGTCCCAGACGAACCCGGCGAGGGTGTACCAGTCCTGGCCGGAGAGGTATATGCCCTGCCGGCCGCCGTCGTCGAGCTTCTCGGTGATCTCCAGCCACTCGGCGCGGTCCTTGGGCGGCTCGGTGATGCCCGCCGCCTCGAACAGGTCCTTGTTGTAGATGACGACGCGGTTGGCCGCGTACCAGGGAATGCCGTACTGGGAGCCGTTGATGCTGCCCGGTTCCGCGAGGCCCGGCAGCCACTCCTCGCTGCCGAGGTCACGGACCGACTCGAGGGTCAGGTCGCGCAGCGCGTCGCTCTCCGCGTACCGGGCGACCTGGGTGTTGCCGACCTCGATGACCTCGGGCGCGTCGTCGCTCTCGAGCGCCGCCATGACCTTCTTGCCGATGCCGGTCCACTGCTGGAAGGTCACCTCCAGCTCGACGTCCGGATGTTCCTTCTCGTACGCACTGGTGAAACGCTCGAGGAACTCTTCGGAGACGCTGCCCTGCATCAGCCAGACGTCCACGGTGGTCCGGTCCGAACCGCCGGGGAGAACCCCGCAGCCGCCGAGCGCGACAGCGCACACGAGCGCGGTGGACAGGGCGAGCGAGCGCTTCTTCACGTAGGACACCTTCTGCGGGACACGGAGCATGGACCCGACGTGGGGGGAAGCGCACGGCGCTCGCACGGGCGTGTGGCTGGATTTTGGTCTGTACCAAAGGCCCGGTCAAGTCCGTCGGCCGAGGGAGAACCGGTGAGCGCCCGACACGGGGCGCTCACCGGACCTTCACGCGGCGCTCATCACTGTGGCCGGGGCACGGCGCCGCGGTGGCCGGACACCGCCGTGCCGCGGTGGCCGGCGGGACGCGCCGGTGTGCCCGGCGGCCGGTTCCCGACGCCTCGCGGGAAGCGTGCCGGTGGGGCACGGTGGAGTGAACGCATCGAGAGGAGCGCGACAGACATGTCCAACCACACGTACCGCGTCACCGAGATCGTGGGCACCTCGCACGACGGGGTCGACCAGGCTATTCGCAACGGCGTCACCCGGGCGTCGCAGACGCTGCGGGGCCTCGACTGGTTCGAGGTGACACAGGTCCGCGGTCATATCGTCGACGGGCAGATCGAGCACTACCAAGTCGGCCTGAAGGTCGGCTTCCGCCTCGAGGACGGCGACTGACACCGCCGCCGCCCCGGACCGCCCCGCGGGACGGCCGCCTCAGGTGCGGCCCTCGCGCTCCTGCGCCTCCCGCATCGCGGGCGTCGTGCTCGACGCACCCCAGCGCGCCGCCCGGACCACCCGGAAGCCGGCGCGCTCCGCGTCCTGGCAGACCAGTTCGTCGTCGTCGACCAGCATCCCGACCTCCCGGTCGCGGGCGAGCCGCCGCAGGATCTCCAGCTTGGTCCTGCGGGCCGGCCGCCGGTCGTCGTTGCGCCGCATGAACAGCCGGCCCTCCGGCAGCCCCTGGGCGGCGAGCCAGGCCACGGTGTCGGCCCTGCACCGCTCCGGCCGGCCGGTGAGATACATGACCTCGCACTCCTTCGCGGCCTCCAGGCACAGCGCCACGCCCTCGGCGAGCGGCGGGTCGTCGGGCGCGGCGGCGAAGAAGGCGTCCCAGGCGCGGGGCTTGCGCTCCAGCAGATGCTGGCGGTGCCCGGCGTCGGAGAGCGTCCCGTCGAGGTCGAATACGGCCAGCGGCCTGCTGCTGTGTGTCACGCCGCCCACCCTAGAGCGGGGGACGGGAATCCCGGCGGGCTCTGAGTGTTGAACCCGTATGTGAGCTCAGCCATCGCCTTTACCCGCCTGTCCGTGCTCGACCGCTCCCGCACCCGGGAGGGGTACGACGGCCCCGCCGCGCTGCGTGACACCGTGGATCTGGCCCGGCACGCGGAGCGGCTCGGCTACCACCGGTTCTGGATCTCGGAGCACCACGGTGTGCCCGGCGTCGCCGGTTCGGCGCCGACCGTGCTGGCGGCGGCCGTCGCGGCCGCCACCGATTCGATCCGCGTGGGGACCGGCGGGGTCATGCTGCCCAACCACCGGCCGCTGGTCGTCGCCGAGCAGTTCGGCGTGCTGGAGTCGCTCTTCCCGGGCCGCGTCGACATGGGGCTGGGCCGTTCCGTCGGCTTCACCGACGGCATCCGCAGGGCACTGGGCCGGGAGAAGAAGGACACCGAGGACTTCGCGGCGCAACTGGAGGAACTGCTCGGCTGGTTCACCGGCGAGCGGACCGCGCACCCGCAGGTCCGCGCACGCCCCTCGGAGGGGCTGCGGGTCCCGCCGTACGTGCTCGCGACCGGCGAGGGCTCCCGGATCGCGGCACACGCCGGTCTGCCGCTCGTCGTCGGCGATCTGCGCGGCCGGGACCGGCTGCTGGCGGCCGTGGACGGCTACCGGCGGGAGTTCCGTCCGTCCCGCTGGGCCGAGCGGCCGTACGTGATGGTCTCGGGCACGGTCGCCGTCGCCGGGACCGAGGAGGAGGCGCACCGGCTGCTGATGCCGGAGGCCTGGTCGATGGCGTACTCACGCACCCGTGGGACCTTTCCGCCGCTCCTGCCGCCGGAGCGGATCGAGGCACTGGAGATGACCGCCAAGGAGCGCGGCTTCTACGAGTCGGGGCTGCGGGGCCACATCGCGGGCACCGA
The DNA here is from genome assembly GCF_053591995.1 of Streptomyces sp. NPDC002835. Taxonomy (NCBI): domain Bacteria; kingdom Bacillati; phylum Actinomycetota; class Actinomycetes; order Kitasatosporales; family Streptomycetaceae; genus Streptomyces; species Streptomyces sp. NPDC002835. The sequence continues at coordinate 35,067 of NZ_JBSFUW010000040.1, forward strand.
GGAGCAGGTGGCCGACGCGCTGGGGACGGCGGTCAAGGAGAGCGGCGCCGACGAGGTGCTGGTCACGACGAGCACGTACGACCGTACGGCGCTGCTGGACTCGCTGCGGCGGCTGGCCCGGCTCGCGGGCCTGACACCGACACCGGCACCAGTCGGCTGACCGGCGACGGCACCGGCGGGCTGACCGGCGACGGCCCCCGGCGGCGCGTCCGGGCGGCGGTGGGGCCGCCCGGACGGCAGGGTCAGGCGGCGGTGTCGTAGGTGTAGTGCGGCCGGTGGTCGAGCAGGTCGGCGGGGGTCACGTCGTTCCAGGGGCGCATCGTGCCGCGCAGGTCCACCACATCGGGGGTCGCGGCCGCCGGGGCGTACGCCGAGTCCGGGTGGCGTTCCTGCCACTGGGTCCAGAGCCGGTCGATGAAGGCGTGGTGCAGCCAGAACACCGGGTCGTTGGGCGAGACGCCGGTGGCCATCTGACCGCCGACCCAGACATGGACCCGGTTGTGGAGGTTGACGCCGCGCCAGCCTTCGAGGTGGTTGCGGAAGCCGTCGGACGCGCTGTTCCACGGCGGCATGTCGTAGAGGGGCATGGCGAGGACCGAGTCGGTCTCGGCCCGGGTGGGCAGCTGGAGGCCGTGGGCGCCGAGCGAGCGGCGCAGATGGTCGCGGCCGTCGACCCGTACGGTGACGGGCCAGTTCCCGGTGGACGCGGCGAACGGCCCGTCCGTCACCCGGCCGTCGCGGCTGCGGCCGGTGCCGCCGAGGAAGTCGGCGGCCCACAGCGAGGAGGCGGCCGTCCGGTCGGCCGTCCAGTCCCAGTACGGCAGGGCGACGGACGGGTCGACGGACTGGAGCGCCTGCTCGAAGTCGAGGAGGAATCTGCGGTGCCACGGCAGGAACGACGGCGAGCGGTGGCCGGTCCGGGGCCCGTGGTCGGTGTCGGCCATGATGAAGCCGTTGTGGGTGGTGACGAAGGCGTCGTACCGGCCGGAGCGTTTGAGTTCGAGTACGGCGTCCGTGAAACGCCTCTTCTCGGCGGTGGTGAGCGCGGCCTGGTTCTTGCGTACGGTCATGGTGCGGGCTACTCCCGGCTCAGGCGGTGTCGAGGGGGACGAGGGAGGCGCCCTGGAGCTCCAGGACGGCGGCGCGCGCGATGGCCCGGGGAGTGGCCCGGGGCTCGTAGTGGTTCACGACGCTGATCCAGGTGCCGTCGGCGTTGCGCATGACGTGCAGTTCCCGGCCGTCGATCCGGATGGCCCAGCCGCCCGCGTGGTGTTCGTGGTGTCCGCCGCCGTGCGACGGACCGCCCTGTATCCGGCGGCCGAGGTAGACCTCGTCGAAGGGCTGCGGAGTGTGCGGGCCGGTGCGGCGCGGCACCGCGGTCGGTACTGCGGGTGCGGCGGGTGAGTCGGGACATGACTGATCCCCCAGAGGTGGTCCGTGTACGGCGGTGTGGTCGGCACCGCCGTACACATGCCTACCTGGGTCCGCGAGCCACCCGGTAAACGGTGGGGACCGGTTGACCGCGAACTGGACAACTCACCGCGAGTGGTACGGAATTGAACGGAGTTGATCTTGCGACGGCACGCCTCCCGCGAGAGCGCGGAGGCGCATATTCCGCTCCGAAATCGGCCTCTTGACGGACTTTCTTCGGCACAGGCACAGAACCCATGCGAATTCTCGCGCCCTCAACATGACCGGAACATATGCCGATCCACTCGGCGACGCGGCGACCGCGGCCCCCTCAGCCGTACACCACCGACCAGGGCCGTGGCCCCTGCTCCTCTCCCCCGCCGCCGCCGGGCACCGCCGTACGGTCGCGCCCCAGCACCTCCGCCGCGACGGCCGCGAACTCCCGGGCGGCGGCGCCGTGCGGCGACCTGCGCGGCCAGGCGGCGCAGATCCGCTGCGCGAGCGGGCGGCCGACGAGCGGCCGCCAGGCGGCCCTGGGCTCCTTCCGCGCCACCGGCCCCTGGTCGAAGGCGACCCCGTGGCCCGCCGTCACCAGCCCGATCAGGAACTCGGGGTTGCGCGCGTGTCTGATCCTGCCGGGGACGAACCCTTCACGCCGGCAGACGTCGAGCGCCATGTCGTACCAGCCGGGCGCCGACGCCCGGGGGAAGAGGAGCAGGTCGTGGCCCGCCAGGTCGGCCAGGGCGACCTCCGGCAGCCGGGCGAGCGGCGAGGTGCGGGGCAGCACCACCCCCAGCTCGATACGGACCTCCGGGCCCAGCTCCAGTTCCGTGGCGTCGACCGGCTGGTGCACGAGGCCCGCGTCCAGGCCCCCGGAGGCCAGCAGCCGCAACTGCTCGTCCGTCGTCACCTCCTGGAGGTCGACCCGCAGCCCCCGGTCGTCGCACTGGGCGAGGAGCGCGCCGAGCACGGCGGCCGAGGTGTCGGGCGGCACGCCGGCTCGCAGGGTGCCGAGGTCGCCGTCACGGGCGCGCCGTACGAGCGCCCTCGTCCGCTCCTCGCGCGCCAGTAGCTCCTTCGCCTCGTCCAGGAGCACCGACCCGGCCGGGGTGAGCCGCACCTGCCGGCGGGAGCGGTCGAAGAGTTCCGCCCCCAGGTCGTCCTCCAGCCGGCGGACGGCACGGCTGAGCGGGGGCTGGGCCATGCCGAGCCGTTCGGCTGCCCGCCCGAAGTTCAACTCGTCGGCGACGGCGACGAAGATACGCAGGTGGCGCAGGAGATCCACGGGACGACCTTAGGCGACTGAGCAAGGAGTGCTGATCCGGATGCTGGAGGAGGAACGGCTGGTGGAGGAACGGCTGGGCGCGGTGTTCGCCGCGGCGGGGGCCGAGGGGGCGCTGCACGCCGTGGACATCGACGGCTCCGGCGAGGCGGGGTGCCGCCCGGACGAACCGGTGGTGGTGGCCTCGGTGTTCAAGGTGCTGCTCGTGCTGGAGTTCGCCCGCCAGTCCGAGGCTGGTCAGCTCGACCCCCGGGAGCGGATCCGGGTGGGTGCGGACCGCCGGCTCGGCGGGTGGGGCACCGGCGGCTGCCTGGACGACGTGGAGCTCTCGCTGCGCGACCTGGCGCACTTCGCCATGGCGGTCAGCGACAACACGGCCGCCGACCTGCTGATGGAACGGGTGGGACAGGACACCGTGGCACTGCTCGCCGCGGAACTCGGCCTGGTCAACACGCGGATCGTGGGCGGCCCGCGGCAGCTGCTGGAGTCGATGCTCGCCGAGGTGGGCGCCCGTGACGAGCGGGAGTTCGCCGCCGTGTTCCCGGCCCTGCCGCCCGAGCGGGTGCGGGCGCTCGGCGTCCACGACCCGGCCCGTACGAACGCGAGCACACCGCGCGACATGACGCGGCTGCTGCGGATGGTGTGGCGCGACGAGGCCGGGCCGCCCCGGGCGTGCGCCCAGGTAAGGGACCTGATGGCCCGCCAGGTGTTCCGGCACCGGCTGCCCGCCGGGTTCGGCGACGGGGTGCGTGTCACGGCCAAGACGGGGACGCTGCCCGGGCTGCACAACGAGGTGGGCGTGGCCGAGTTCCCGGACGGCGGGCGGTACGCGGTCGCCGTGTTCGCCCGTACTCCGGACCTCGTCGCGAACCATACGCAGACGGACGTGGCCATCGGCGCGGCGGCGCGGACCGCGGTGGATCTGCTGCGCGCGTCCCGGTCCGGGCGCCCCGTCCGACCAGGCGTCATGCGTCCTGGGGTATGAGTCGTGCGGTGTCCGGGTCTTGGACACCCGCCGTCCGGGGCTGATCTTCTCTGCCCCATGAGCGAACACCCGATGAGCGAATCGATGAACTCCCGGCCCGAGGACGGACGACGGGCCTTCGTACGGCGGACCCTGCTGCGCGGCGCGGCCCTGGGCGCGGCGGTACCGCTGCTGCCCGCCGTGGCGGGGGCCGTGCACGCCGCCCCGGCCGCGGCGCCGGCGGGGGCGGCGCGGAGCACCACGGAGACGCCGCGCCCCGACGCGGCCACGCTGCGCTGGCTCGGCACGTCCGGCTGGCGTATCGGCGTCGGCGGCCGGACCGTGCTGTTCGACCCGTACATCACGCGCTTCCCGACCGGTCTGTTCGGGCCGAAGGGGAGCTTCGATCCGAACACCCCGCTGAGTTGCGACAAGGAGCTGGTGGCCCGCCACGCGGGCAGTCCGGAGCTGGTGCTCGTCAGCCACACGCACTGGGACCACCTGGGCGACGTGCCGTACATCGCGGCGTCGACCGGCGCCCGGGTCGTCGGCACGGAGACGACCTACCACGTGCTGCGGTCGCTCGGCGTGGACGCCGGGCAGATCAGTGTGGTGAAGGGCGGCGAGGTGCTCGACTTCGACGGTTTCACGGTCGAGGTGGTGGCGAGCCGCCACAGCCGCAACGCGAAGTGGTCGTACTTCGCGCCGGGCACCCTCCACGCCGTGCCGAGCCGGACCCCGCGGACCATCTCGGATCTCCCGGAGGGCGACACGCTCGCCTTCCAGGTGACCGTCGCCGCCGGCCCGTCGTTCTTCCTCATGGGCGCCAGCGACTTCGACGAGCGGTCCGCGGCCGGCCTGCGGCCCGACGTGCTGATGGCCGCGACTCCCTCGACCCGGTCCACGCACCGCTATCTGCCGCGGCTGCTGGACACGCTCGGGCACCCGGGGACGGTCGTCCCCGTGCACTGGGACAACTTCGAGGAGCCGCTGAGCGCACCGCCGAAGCGTGATCCTGTGATGGACCTCGACGGGTTCACGGCCGAGGTCCGCCGGCTCTCCCCCGACTCGCGGATCGTGGTGCCCGACTACGCGACGGTGTACGGCGCCGATCTGCGGCCTACCGCCTGACCTTCCGGGTCGCCCGCAGCCACTCCCGGTTCATCGCGGCGATGGACGGCAGGGGAATGCCCTTCGGGCAGGCGGTGGCGCACTCCCCGGTGAGGGTGCAGCCGCCGAACCCCTCGTCGTCCATGGCCGCGACCATGTCGAGCACCCGGGTCTCCCGCTCGGGCGCGCCCTGCGGCAGCACATTGAGGTGGTTCACCTTGGCCGAGGTGAAGAGCATGGCCGAGCCGTTGGGGCAGGCCGCCACGCAGGCTCCGCAGCCGATGCACTCGGCGTGCTCGAAGGCGGAGTCGGCGTCCGGCTTGGGCACGGGGGTGGCGTGGGCCTCGGGGGCCGAGCCGGTGGGGGCGCTGATGTAGCCGCCGGCCTGGATGATCCGGTCGAAGGCGGAGCGGTCGACCACCAGGTCCTTGACGACGGGGAAGGCCGAGGCCCGCCACGGCTCGACGTCGATGGTGTCGCCGTCGCGGAAGGAGCGCATGTGGAGCTGGCAGGTGGTGGTGCGTTCCGGGCCGTGGGCGTCGCCGTTGATGACCAGCGAGCAGGCGCCGCAGATGCCCTCGCGGCAGTCGTGGTCGAAGGCGACGGGCTCCTCGCCGCGCAGGATGAGGTCCTCGTTGAGGGTGTCCAGCATCTCCAGGAACGACATGTCCGGGGAGATGCCGTCCACCTCGTAGGTGGCCATGGCGCCTTCGGCGTCCGGGCCGTGCTGGCGCCAGACGCGCAGGTTGAGCTTCATGCGTAGCTCCGCTGGGTGGGGTGGACGTACTCGAAGACGAGGTCTTCCTTGTGCAGTACCGGTGGGCCGCCGGTGAACTCCCAGGCGGCCGCGTAGGCGAACTCGTCGTCCTTGCGGGCGGCTTCGCCGTCGGGGGTCTGCGACTCCTCGCGGAAGTGGCCGCCGCAGGACTCGGCGCGGTGCAGGGCGTCGAGGCACATCAGCTCGGCGAGCTCCAGATAGTCGACGACGCGGTTGGCCTTCTCCAACGACTGGTTGAACTGCTCACCGGTGCCCGGCACCCTGATCCGGCGCCAGAACTCCTCCCGAATCTGCGGGATCCGGTCCAGGGCCTTGCGCAGGCCCCCGTCGGTGCGGGCCATTCCGCAGAACTCCCACATGAGTTCGCCGATCTCGCGGTGGAACGAGTCGGGCGTACGGTCCCCGTCGACGGCCAGCAGCAGGCTGATCCGGTCCTCGGTCTCCGCGACGGCCTCGGTGACCGCCGGGTCGGCGGGGTCGACGGCGTCGAGGCCGCCGCGGGCGAGGTAGTCGTTGATGGTGGACGGCAGGACGAAGTAGCCGTCGGCGAGGCCCTGCATGAGGGCGGAGGCGCCGAGGCGGTTGGCGCCGTGGTCGGAGAAGTTGGCCTCGCCGATGGCGAAGAGGCCGGGGATCGTGGTCTGGAGGTCGTAGTCGACCCAGAGTCCGCCCATCGTGTAGTGGACGGCCGGGTAGATCCGCATCGGGACCTCGTACGGGTTCTCCGCGGTGATCCGCTCGTACATCTCGAAGAGGTTGCCGTACTTCTCCTCGACCCTGTCCCTGCCCATCCGCGCGACGGCGTCGGCGAAGTCCAGATAGACGCCCTGGCCGCCGGGGCCGACGCCGCGGCCCTCGTCACAGACGTTCTTGGCCGCCCGTGAGGCGATGTCGCGGGGGACGAGGTTGCCGAAGGCCGGGTAGATCCGCTCCAGGTAGTAGTCGCGTTCGTCCTCGGGGATCTCGTTCGGCGGGCGGGCGTCGCCGCGCGCCTTGGGCACCCAGATGCGGCCGTCGTTGCGCAGCGACTCGCTCATCAGCGTCAGTTTGGACTGGTGGTCGCCGGTGCGCGGGATGCAGGTGGGGTGGATCTGGGTGAAGCAGGGGTTGGCGAAGTACGCGCCGCGGCGGTGGGCCCGCCAGACGGCGGTGGCGTTGGAGTTCATGGCGTTCGTCGACAGGTAGAAGACGTTGCCGTAGCCGCCGGTTGCGAGGACCACCGCGTCGGCGAAGTGCGTGGAGATCTCGCCGGTGACCAGGTCGCGGGCGACGATGCCGCGGGCACGTCCGCCGACGACGATCAGGTCGAGCATCTCGGTGCGTGCGTGCAGCGTGACGTTGCCGGCCGCGATCTGGCGGGAGAGTGCCTGGTAGGCGCCGAGCAGCAGTTGCTGGCCGGTCTGCCCGCGGGCGTAGAAGGTGCGGGAGACCTGGACGCCGCCGAAGGAGCGGGTGTCGAGCAGTCCGCCGTACTCGCGGGCGAAGGGGACGCCCTGGGCGACGCACTGGTCGATGATCTCGACGGAGATCTCGGCGAGGCGGTGGACGCCTGACTCGCGGGCGCGGAAGTCGCCGCCCTTGACGGTGTCGTAGAACAGCCGGTGGACCGAGTCGCCGTCGTTGCGGTAGTTCTTGGCGGCGTTGATCCCGCCCTGCGCGGCGATCGAGTGGGCCCTGCGCGGAGAGTCCTGATAGCAGAACTGCTCGACGTGGTAGCCCTGTTCGGCGAGTGTGGCACCGGCGGCGCCGCCCGCGAGACCGGTGCCGACGACGATGACGGTGTGGCCGCGGCGGTTGGCCGGGTTGACGAGCCTGGCCTCGAAGCGGCGCCTGGCCCAGCGCTCCGCGACCGGTCCGCCGGGGGCCCTGGTGTCGGCGATCGGGGCGCCGACCTCGTAGTCGGCGTAGTCGGGGTACGTCATGTCAGCTCACCAATCCGGTCATGACGGCGACGGGTACGGAGACGAATCCGGCGGTCAGTGCGAGCGCCAGGCCGCCTGCGACGGCCTTCAGGGCGCGGTCGCGACGGGCGTTGCCGGCGCCGAGGGTCTGCGCGGCGCTCCAGAAGCCGTGCCGGACGTGCAGTCCGACGGCCAGCATGGCGACGATATAGATCACGTTGCCGTACCAGGTGGAGAAGGTGTCCACGACGTTCTGGTACGGGCGGCCTTCCTCGAAGCCGCCGGGGTGGACGGTGCCGGTGGTCAGGTCGAGGACGTGCCAGACGATGAACAGCGCGAGGATGACGCCGCCCCAGCGCATGGTGCGGGTGGCGTAGCTCGCGCCGCGGCGCTTGTGGACGTACGCGGTGGGCCGGGCCCTGAAGTCGCGCCGGCTGAGCTGGTACGCGCTGACCGCGTGGGCGACGACGGCGGCGAGCAGTACGACGCGGACGATCCACAGGGCCCAGGAGTGGTGCAGGACCGGGGCGCCCATGGTGCGCAGCCAGTGGCCGTAGGCGTTGAACTCGTCCGGTCCGAAGAAGATCTTGAGGTTGCCCATCACATGGGCGACGAGGTAGCCGAGCATGATCAGACCGCTGACGGCCATGACCGTCTTCTTGCCGACGGTCGAGCGCCAGAAGGTGCGCGTCATGGACGGTTGTCGTTCCGTCCGCGTTGCCAGAGCCATGGTGGTGACGCTAGGGCCGGAAACCATCAGAGGTCCAAGACATGATCCGGCTGCTGTCCATAGCAAGGCCCTATGATGGCTCCATGCAGCTCCAGCAGCTCCGCTACTTCACGGCGGTCGCAGAGACCCTTCACTTCACCCGGGCCGCGGAGCGGGTGCATGTCTCCCAGCCGTCGCTCTCCCAGCAGATCCGGGCGCTGGAACAGGAGCTGGGCGCGGACCTGTTCCGCCGCGCCCGCGGCAACATCGCCCTCACCGACGCCGGTCAGGCGCTGCTCCCGCTCGCCCGCCGGATCCTCGCCGACACCGAGACAGCGCGCCGCGAGGTGCAGGAGGTGGCCCAGCTGCGCCGCGGCCGGGTGCGGCTCGGTGCGACGCCGAGCCTGTGCACCGGTCTGCTGCCGCAGGTGCTGCGCACCTTCCACGATCTGCACCCGGGCATCGAGATCCTCGTCGAGGAGTCCGGCTCGCACGATCTCGTACGGGAACTGGCCCGCGGCGCGCTCGACCTGGCGCTCGTCGTGCTGCCGCTGCCGTCCTCGTCGCCCGCCCTCACCACGGTCGAGCTGCTGCGGGAGGACCTGGTGGTGATCTCCTCACCGGCCGCGCCCGCCCCGCCGGCACCGCTGCGGATCGCCGACCTCGCCGGTGAGCCGCTGGTGATGTTCCGGCACGGCTACGACCTGCGGGACCTGACGGTGGCCGCCTGCCGGGCCGAGGGGTTCGAGCCGTCGTTCACCGTGGAGGGCGGCGAGATGGACGCCGTGCTCGGGTTCGTCAGGGCGGGCCTCGGGGCGGCCGTGGTCCCCGCCATGGTGGCCGAGGGCGCGGGCGGCGACCTGCGGGTCACCCCGCTCGCGGGGCGGGGTCTGCGCAGGACCATCGGGCTCGCGCACCGCAGCGACGTCGCGCCGCCGCGGGCGGCCCGCGAGCTGCAGCGGGTGCTGCTGGACTCGCGGGCCGTACGGAGTCGTCAGACCGTGTCCGCCAGCACCAGGGAGTGAATCCGGTCGGGGGCGCCGGGACGCGCGTAGTACCAGCCCTGGGCGGTGTCGCAGCCGATCTCCCGCAGCTGCTCCGCCTGCGCGGCGGTCTCCACGCCCTCGACCGTGACGGCCAGTTCCAGGCTGTGGGCGAGCGACACTATGCCCTCGACGATCTTGAGGTCGACGGGGTCGACGGGGTGGCGCTGCATGCCCTGCGTGAAGGAACGATCCAGCTTGAGGACGCTCACCGGCAGCCGGCGCAGGTTGGCCAGGTTGGAGTAACCGGTGCCGAAATCGTCGAGCGCTATGTCGACGCCCATCTCCGCCAGCTGCCGCAGCGGCTTGAGCCGGTCCTCGTCGGCGCCGATCAGCGCCGACTCGGTGACCTCCAGGCACAGCGCGCCGGGTTCGAGGCCCGAGCGCTCCAGCACGTCGACGGTGTCGGCCACCAGCCCGGGGTGCTGGAGCTGGGCCGGTGAGAGATTGACGTTGATCCGCAGCGGTCCGCCGTCGGTGTGCCGCCTGCTCCAGAACCGGGCCTGGCGTACGGCCTCCTGGAGCACCCAGCGGCCCAACGGCACGATCAGCCCGGTGCGTTCCGCGAGCGGGATGAACCGGTCGGGGCCGAGCACCCCGTGCTGCGGGTGGCACCAGCGCACCAGGGCCTCCGCGCCGTGCACACTGCCGTCGCCGAGGTGGACCAGCGGCTGGTACTCGATGAAGAACTCACCGCGCTCCAGGGCGGCCGGCAGCGCGTTGGTCAGCCCGTGCCGGGTGATGGCGCGGGCGTCGGCCTCGGGGTCGGCGAGCTCGAAGCGGTTGCCGCCGGCGGACTTGGCCCGGTACATGGTGATGTCGGCGCTGCGCAGCACCTCGGCGCTGGTCCGCTCCCCGGCCGGCCCTTCGACGATGCCGATGCTGCCGCGCACGGTGAACTCCCGCCCGTCGACGCGGATCGGGGTCGACAGGGCGTTCAGGATGCGGCCGGCGAGCTCGTCGACCTCGGACTGTGTGTCGGGCCCGGTGGTCAGTGCGACGAACTCGTCGCCGCCGAGCCGGGCGACCATCTCGCCCGGCGCGGTGGCGCAGCTCTGCAGCCGGTCGGCGACCTCGACGAGCAGCCGGTCGCCGGTGGCGTGGCCGAGGCTGTCGTTGATGGTCTTGAATCCGTCGAGGTCGAGGTAGCACAGCCCGAAGCGGGAGCCGTTGCCCGCGCCGACGGCCTTCTCCAGCCGCTCGAAGAACAGGGTGCGGTTGGGCAGGCCGGTCAGCGCGTCGTGGGTGGCCTCGTACCGCAGCCGCAGGTTGAGCAGCCGGCGCTCGGTGGTGTCCTCGAACAGCGCCAGCTGGAACTGCGGGCGGCCGTCGGGGTCACGCAGCAGGGAGACGGTCAGATTGGTCCACAGGACGGTACCGTCGTTGCGGTAGAAGGGCTTCTCGACCCGGTAGTCCTCCCGCTCGCCGTTGACCAGCTCCCGGTACAGCTCCCACACCTGCGGCCGGTCCTCCGGGTGCGCCCAGTCGGTGACCTTGCGGCCGCGGACGTGGTTCTCCAGGCCGCCGAACATCTGGGTCAGGGTGTCGTTGACCTCCAGGACGTTGCCGTCGAGGTCGGCGATGCCGATGCCGATCGCGGCGCCCTCGAAGACCGCGCGGAAGCGCACCTCGGTGGCGTGCATCGCGTCCAGCGCCTCGCTGCGGGCCAGCAGCGCGGAGCGGGCGATGGACTCCTGCTCGGCGAGGGTGCGTTCACGCAGCGCCTGGGCGAAGCCCGCGGCGAGCGCGTGCTGCAGCCGGGCGCAGCGGGCCCGGCTCTCCTCCGCGCTCCGGTCGGGATCACCGCAGTAGAGCACCAGGTAGGCGTCGATCACGCCGAGGGTGCGGCTGAGGGCGTCCGGGTCGGTGCAGTGCGCGCCGACGAGCGCGGCGCCCACCTGCTGGGCGGTCTGCGCGGTGAACGGGCGGGCGTGGAGCGCGCTGTTCAACTCGCGGGCGAGCGGCAGCAGATGCTGTTCGAACTCGGGGCGGGTCAGCGACGTGGCCGTGGCCGGGAAGATCGCCCGGCTCCAGATCGTCGCGAACCGCCGCAGCCGGTCCTCCAGCACACCCGGATGCCCCTCCGCGGCGTCCGCCTCTGACGTGTTCCTCACGCTTTGCGCCCCACCCCGGCGAAGCCGGAGAAGGCATACGGATCCTCCTGGTCGACCGGGCCGTCCGGCCGCCAGTCCGGCATGGACACCAGGCCCGGCTCGACCATCTCGTAGCCGTCGAAGAACCGGGTGACCTGCTCGCGGGAGCGCATCACCAGTGGGTTGCGGATGTTCCGGTACACCTCGACGGTGCCGCCCGCCTGCTCGGGGGGCACCGGGATGCCCTCGAACGAGGCGTGGGTGAGCATCAGCAGACTGCCCGGGGCCAGCGCGTCACGCAGCTCGGCCACCGCCGCGTACGGGTCGTCGTCCTCCTCGATGAAGTGGAGTACGGCGACCAGCAGCAGGGCCACCGGCCGTTCGAGGTCGAGGAGTGCGGCCTCCGGGCTGTCCAGGATCTGCCGGGGCTTACGGAGATCGGCGGCGACGACGCCCGACCGCTCGTCCCCGTCGAGCACCGCGCGGCTGTGCGCGACGGCCACCGGGTCGTTGTCGACGTAGAGGACCCGTGCGTCGGGCGTGGCCCGGCGGGCGACCTCGTGGACATTGCCGAAGGTCGGTATGCCGGAGCCGATGTCGAGGAACTGGGTGATGCCCGTGTCCACCGCGTAATTGACGGCCCGGCGCATGAACGCCCGGTTCGCCTGCATGATCTTGGGGAGTCCCGGCATGAACTCCATGGCCTTGCGCGCGGCCGCCCTGTCGACCTCGAAATTGTGGGAGCCGCCCAGATAGAAGTCATAGATGCGGGACACGCTCGGCACCGATATGTCGATGCCCTGCGGGGCCCAGGCGGGACGCTCCATCGATGTCTCCAACAAGTCGCCACGGGGGAGTTCGGCCGTGTTCATGGCCGGCGTTCGAGCCGAGGCTACTGATCGCCCGCCAAGAGGGCGACCCCAAACGGAAATTAGCGGTCCGTTCTTGGTCACACCTGCTCGTCACTCGCCCTTGGCAACAGACTTCGTCACATCCGCCGCGCACATGCGTCGGCCCGCCGTCGCGCGCGGGGCGTGACGGCGGGCCGGCGCTGGCCGGAGGCGCAGCGTGGGGACTACTGGGGCGCTCCGACCGGCTTGCCCTCGGGTGAGACGGCGTACCAGGTGCCGCCGACGCCCTGGCCGTTGGTGTCACCGGGCTTGGCGTCGCCCTTGAAGGTGTAGATGGGCCAGCAGTCGATCGTCTGCTGGACGATCCCGTCGGGGCGGTCGAAGGTGACGTTGCCCCGCTCGGAAACCTTGATGCCCTTGATGTCGTTCTTCTCGACGGGCGCCACGACGGGCCACTTCTCCAGACACTCACCGGTGCAGGCGGTCTTCATGGGCCAGGCGGAGTCCTTCATGAACCGGTAGACGGTCATGCCGTTCTTGTCGACCACGATCTCGCCGAGCTTCGGGTCCTTGCGTACGGAAAGCCCCGCGAGGTCGGCCGGCTCGGCGGCCTCGTCGCCGCCGGCCTCGCCGCCGGCGCCCGGCGCGGCCTTCTTGCCGTCGGGTGCGGCCGCGTACCAAGTGCCGCCGATCCCCTGCCCCTTGACGTCGCCGGCCTTGGTGTCCTTGGCGTAGCGGTACATCGGCCAGCCGTCGATGGTGAGTTGCTTGGTGCCGTCCGCCCTGGTGACCTCGCCGATCAGGGAGGGGTCGACGCCGGGTGCGGCGGAGGCGCCGCCGGCCGCCACGACGGGCCAGGTCTTCGCGCAGTCGCCTTCGCAATTCGACTTCGGCGGCTTGGCGGTGTCCTTGTCGAACCGGTAGAGGGTGAGGCCCGCGCTGTCGGCGACGACCTTGCCGAGCTCCGCGCTCTCCCAGACCGCGAGCTGGCCGGCCGGCTTGGCGGCGGCCGCCTCGCCGCCGGCGGCCTCGCCGTAACCGGCGTCGGAGCCGTAGCCGTTGCCGGGCTGTGCGGCCGGGTTGGCCGCGCCGACCGCCTGACCGTTGGGTGTCTCGGTGCCCTGGTCCTGACCGCACGCCGTCGTCAGCGCGAGTACGGCCGTCGCAGTCACCGCGAGCGAGGCGTTCCGCCAGGTGTTCATGTCCACTCCCGTAGTTCATCCATCCGGTCCGGCGCCACGAGTGCGCCGTTCATGGCTCTAGGTACGGGCGGGAGGGCAGCGCGTGTTCAACCGCTTTCAAAAAATCTTCGGCGCCACGACCCCGAAGGGTTGAAATCCCCCTTCCAACAGGTGAATTCCGCCCAAGTGGAACCGCCGAAGAAATGGCTGGATCTCAACTGCCTCGACAAGCGCGCCAGTCACTCGGTGTACCGGAATCGTTCCAGAGCGCCGATGACGAGGCGTCGCGTCGTGGCGCTTCCCTTGTGACCCGAGTCGTCCACGACCACCAGTTCCGCATCGGTCCAGGCACGGCCGAGTTCCCAGGCGGTCTCCACCGGTGAACTCAGATCGAGCCGGCCGTGGAAGAGCGTTCCGGCAATTCCATTCAGGCGCCCCGCGTCGCGCAGCAGCGCCCCTTCCTCGAGCCACGCGCCGTGCGCGAAATAGTGGGCCGCGATCCGCACCAGCGCGATCCGCGCCTTCGAGGGCCGGCCGCTGTAGACGTCGGGCGCGCCGTTCGGCTCCAGGGACAGTACGGCGTCCTCCCAGCGGCACCAGTCGTCGGCGGCCTTCTCCCGCACCGCGCGGTCGCCGCTCTCCATCAACCGGGCGTACGCGGCCACGAGGTCGCCGTCGCGCTCGGCCTCGGGGACACCGGCGCGGAAGCGGTCCCACTGTTCGGGGAAGAAGCGGCCGACGCCCCGGTAGAGCCAGTCGGTCTCCCGCCGCCGGGTGGTGGTGACGCCGTTGACGACGATCTCCGTCACCCGTGACGGATGGCGCTCGGCGTAGGCCAGCAGCAGCGTCGAGCCCCACGAGCCTCCGTACAGGAGCCAGCGCTCGATCTCCAGGTGCTCGCGCAACCGCTCCATGTCGGCGACCAGATGTCCGGTGGTGTTGTGCCGCATGTCGGCGGCCGGGTCGGCCGCGTGCGGTGTGCTGCGTCCGCAGCCGCGCTGGTCGAACAGCACGATCCGGTAGGCGTCGGGGTCGAAGTACCGCCGCATCCGGGGGTTGCAGCCGGACCCGGGCCCGCCGTGCACGACGAGCGCCGGTTTGCCCCGCGGGTTGCCGCACACCTCCCAGTGGACGAGGTTCCCGTCGCCCACGTCCAGCATTCCCTGCTCGTACGGCTCGATCGGCGGATACAGCTCTTCCATGGCCCGACGCCCTCCCGGCTCACCCACAAGTACAACAGCGCTGTTACATTATCCCCGTGCCCACGCCAGACCAAGACGCCCGAGATCAGGACGCCCCGCCCCTCGGCAGCCACACCCCCTCCCCCGGCCCCGAGTTGCTCGGCACCCGCCTGCGCCTCCTGCTGGCCCAGCTCGACGCCGGCGTGGCGGCCGTCTACGAGGACCTGGGCCTCGAAGGCGTCCGCCCCCGCTACGCCCCGGTCCTGCGCGCACTGGCCGCCGACGGCCCCCGCTCGATCCGGGACCTGGCGGCGGCCACCGGCGTGACGCACTCGGCGGCGAGCCAGACGGTGGCCCAGCTGGTCAAGGACGGCCTGGTGACGGTCGGGCCCGGCAGCGACGGGCGCCGGCGCATCGCGTCCCTCACCGCGCGGGCCGAGTCCCTGCTGCCCGCGCTCGACGCCGAGTGGCGGGCGACGGCCGCGGCTGCGGCCGCCTTCGAGGCCGAGCTCACCTTCCCGCTGAGCGAGCTGATCGGCGAGGCACTGGAGGCCCTGCGCCGGCGGCCCATGCGCGAGCGCATCCTGGACGCGGCACCCCATCTCACCCCGCCCGGCTGCTGAAACCCCGACACGCCCGTCGCCCCCCTGCGCGGATCAGCGAAATGACCCGTTTGCCCTACACCGATCGCGGGGACCAGACACCCCTTTTAGCGTTTCGGTGATCGAGGTGCATTTTCCGACCCCTGCGGAAATCGTTCCGCGACTGCTCCTCGGGACCGGAGGACCACCATGCGCGCGATACGTGCCGCATCCGCCGCTCTGCTCGGAGCGGCCGCACTCGCTGTGACGGCGGCCCCCACGGCCATGGCCGTCAACAACACGCCGTACGACTTCAATGTCACACCCTCGACCGTCGCGGCGGGCGGCCGGGTCACGCTGACCGCGGGCGGCTGTCCCAGCAGCACCACCGTCACCTCCGCCGTGTTCGACACCGTCAGCGTCCCCCGCAACGGCGCCGCGACGGCCGTCGTCGACTGGGACGCCAAGCCGGGCGCCGTCTACACGGTGCAGTTCAACTGCGTCGGACGGATCGGCACCTTGAACCTCACGATCTCCGGCACCACCGCCAGCCCCACGCGGACGACCACCCCGCCCGCGGGCGTCCGCGGCGGCATCGGCGGTAGCTTCGAAGGCATGAACGCCGCGGAGATCGCCGCCGGCGGTGCGCTGGTCGCCGCCGCGGCCACCGCGACGGTGCTCGTCGTGCGTCGGCGGTCGGCCGACCGCCGACACTGATGGCCGCGGCCGCGCCGCTCCCCGCACATCGCCGGTGCCCCCGCCACAGGCGCCGACCGCCCGTCGCCCCGGGTCCTGTTCAGGACCCGGGGCGACGGGCGGTGCCGGCCCGACCGGGAGGTTCAACCGGTCAGGCCGGACCGCCGACCGTGCGACGGCGGCGGACGATGAACAGGCTGCCACCCACGGCCGCCGTGGCGACCAGGCCCGCGCCGATCGCCATCTCGACGTCGGTCGGGCCGATCGAACCGCCGAGACCGCCCGTCGCGGCGCGGCCGGGCAGCACCCTGAACGAAGCCGTGGCGGTCTGCGGGCTGTCGTTGCACCTGACCGTCAGGCTGTAGTTCCCCGGGGTCGCGTTGTCGCGGACCCGGGCCGTGGCGACCGACTCGCCGCCCCTGTCGCCGCCGGCCCGCTCCCTGTCGTGGTCACGGTCGCGGTCATGGTCGCGGTCGCGGTCACGGCTGGAGAGCGTGGCGTCCGGGAACGCGTTGGAGCTGACCACACCGCCACGGTGGCAGCCGTCGACGGTGATGGTCAGGATGCCGCCCTGGTGGACCGAGGACGGGCTGACCTGAACGTTCCTCGGGCCGTCGCCGCCACCGGCGACGGCCATGGGAGCGCACAGTCCGACGGCCGCGAAAGCGGTCACCGTCGCTGCGAGAGCGTGTGAGGCACGCATCGTTGAACCTCCAGAAGGAAGACGCCCCAAAGCGGCGCTCCGGGATGATCGACGAGTACGTCTTCCATGACGAACAATCACCCGATGGTGCTTTCGTCGCATTTCGGTCTTGGTCCACCCCGGTGAGCCGACACGCCGACGCAACGCTCCCCGACCTGACGGACGCGCAGGTCACGGGCCGTCAGAAGCTTTATCGGGCTCCTTACCCGGATGGGGCATCCCGACTGGCACCGGCCACCCGTTCGCGCTTCCCCCCTCGCCGGAGCCCCGCACCCCGCTTAGCGTGCCCCCAAGCGCGCGAAGGGAGAACCATGGGCCAGGACAGGTACGGCTGGGAGCCGAGGAGGCGCTCACCCTGGGGCGTACTGGCTCTGGCGATGCTCACCGGCATCGCTCTGGTCAAGAACGGTGTGGACGTGGGTCTCGGACCACCTCAGCCCGCGGCCGCCGCGTCACACGCCAGGGCGGGCGAGGTGTTCCTGCCCGTACCGCTGGAACCGCTGCCGTACGCGGCGGCCAAGCGGGTGCGCATCCCCTCCATCAAGGTGGACGCCCCGATCGTGAACGTCGGCCTGGACCAGGACGGCTGGGTGGCGGCGCCTGAGCCGCAGGACCCCAACCTCGCCGGCTGGTACCAGAACGGCATCTCCCCGGGCCAGCGGGGCACCGCCGTCGTCGTGGGCCACGTCGACAACCAGGCGGGCCCCGCCGTCTTCTACGGCCTCGGCTCCGTCAAGCCGGGCCACCGGATCGAGGTGCCCCGCTTCGACGGCCGCGTCGCCGTCTTCGAGGTCTATGGCGTCGAGGTCTTCTCCAAGCACGACTTCCCCGGCGTCCGGGTGTACGCCGACACGGGCCAACCGGAGCTGCGGGTGATCACCTGCGGCGGCGGATACTCCAGGGCGGACGGTTACGACGGCAACGTGGTCGTCTTCGCCCGGATGGTCAAGGCTACCTGACGGCACGTCAGCGGCGCGGCACCGTGATCCGGTAGCCGTCGTCGAGCAGCTTCGGCAGATAGCGGCGCAGCGCCGCGACGCTCTGCGAGCGGTTGCCGCCCGCGTCGTGCGAGAGCACCACCACGCCGGGGGCGGCGCCGCTGAGCACCCGCCGGACGATGGTCGTGGTGCCCGGCCGGGTCCAGTCGAGGGTGTCGAGGGTCCAGCCGAGCGGCTCCATGCCGAGCTCGGCGCCGATCTCGAACGAGTGCTTGTTCCAGGCGCCGTAGGGCGCGCGGTACCACAGCGGCGCCTCGCCCAGGGACCTCTCGATCACCTCGCTGGTGCGGCCGAGCTGGTCGCGGATCCTGGACGGCGGCAGCTTCGGGACCAGCGGGTGGGACCAGGTGTGGTTGCCGACCACATGGCCGTCGTCGGCCATCTCGCGCAGTAGGTCGCGGTTGACGGTCGCCATCTCGCCGCACACGAAGAACATCGCCCGCACCCCGTGCTCGCGCAGCACGGCGAGAATGTCCGGGGTGTAGCGGGGGTCGGGGCCGTCGTCGAAGGTGAGTACCATCGTGCGGCCCATGTCCGTGACCTCGAGGAAGGGCCGCTCGCGCACCGGCGGCCTGGCGCGCCGCAGGGCGGGCACCGCGTACGCCGCCAGGGGCCGCAGCCGGTAGGAGGTGGCCGCCGGCGGAGGGGCGGCCTGCGGGCCCCCGGCCGTCCCGGCGGCGGGTGTGCGTCCGGGGGTCTCGGCCCGCTCGCTGACGAGCAGGCCGCCGACGGCGGCGGCGCCGAGGCAGGCGGCAATGCGGAACACCGAGCGGCGGCCGGGTGGCGACTGATCCTTCGTCATGGGCCACTGCTCGCACGACCGCCGCCGTGACGGGTTGATCAACACCGGTTGTCCCGGTGAAAGCACCCGATGAGAGCAGCGCGCGGAGGCGCGGCGCCGCCCCGCCCCGGCCCGGCCGGCGTCGTCGGCCTCGTGGGTGAGCGGCGTGGGTAACCTCGTGGGTGTGACAGCGCACCGGTTCGAACGGGGCACCGACGGCCCGAAGGTGATCGTCGCCGGCCTCGACGGCTCCGACTCCTCGCTGCGCGCCGCCGCGTACGCGAGCGGTCTCGCCCGGCGGCAGAACGCGCTGCTCGCGATCGTCTACGTGCAGCCGGTGATGCCGGCGGGGGCCGCCCTGGGGATGCCGGTCCCGGACCCGACCGGGGAGATCGCCGAGGAGCTGGTGGAGGAGGTCCGGGCGGCGGCCGAGCGGGTGCACGGGATCTGGGACGTCCGCTGGGAGTTCCACACCCGCCGCGGGGATCCGTACGCCGGGCTGGTGGCGGCGGCGGAGGAGCTGCGGGCGGACGCGGTGGTGGTGGGCGCCTCCGAGTCGGCCGGGCACCGGTTCGTCGGATCGGTGGCGGTGCGGCTGGTGAAGGCCGGGCGGTGGCCGGTGACGGTGGTTCCGTAACCTCGCGGAAACCCGTGGTCAGCGGCCCATGGTGAGGCCGTCCCGGTCCGCGCCGCGGCCGAGGACCGCCTCGGTGACGGCCTGCTGGGCGGCGGCGTAGTCGGCGCGGGGGCCTTCGCGGCGGATCGCGTCCGGCAGGTTGACGACCCGGCCGGCGGCAGTGTCCATCCACTGGGGGATGTACTCGGCCTTCGTGACCTCCCACCGAGCGCCGGGGGCGGCGGGCGGCGAGAAGGTGAAGCGGGCGAGGGTGCCCTGGTTCCCCCGGGGGTCCTGCTCGCCCCAGTGGTTGATCATGTCCCCCGCGATCTGGTCGCCCATGCCGTAGACGACCCAGGTGCCGTTGACCTTCTCGTACGCCTGGGGCACATGGGCGTGGGTGCCGAGGATCAGGTCGATGTCGGGGCGCCCGCCGGTCGTGGAGGCGGTGAGGGACCGGCCGAGGTCCAGCTGTCGCCGGTCGGGCTCGGTCTGCCATTCGGTGCCCCAGTGGAGGCTGACGACCACGACGTCGGCGCCGGCGGCCCTGGCGGCGCGGGCGTCGGCGACGACCCGCCGCTCGTCGAGGAGGTCGACGGCCCAGGGCTGTCCTTGTGGCGGCGGGATGTCGTTGGTGCCGTAGGTGTAGGCGAGGTGGGCCACCCTGGCGCTGCCGGCCGTGAGCCAGGCCGGCCGGTCCGCCTCCTGCGGGGTGCGCGCGGAGCCGGCGTGCTTGACGCCCGCGCGGTCGAGGGCGTCCAGGGTGCGCCGTACTCCGGCGGCGCCGTCGTCGAGCGTGTGGTTGGAGGCGGTGGAGCACGAGTCGTAGCCGGTGTGGGCGAGTGCGGCGGCGATCTCCGGCGGGGACTTGAAGCTCGGATAGCCGGTGTAGTGCCCGTTCTCCCCGTAGACGGTCTCCATGTGGCACAGGGCGATGTCGGCGCGGGAGACGACCGGGCCGACCCCGGCGAGCATGGGGCGGAAGTCGTAGCCGTGGCCGCCGGCGTCGAGCCGGGCCCGGTCGATGACCGAGTCGTGCGGCAGGACGTCCCCGCTGGCCACCAGTGTGAAGCCGCGGGGCGCGGCGGCGGCGCCCGGGGCCGCGGGGGGGGGGGGGGGGGGGCCCCGGGGGGGGGGGGGGGGGCCGCCCCCCGCCCCCGGGGGGGGGGGGCCCCCCCCCCCCCCCCCCCCGGCGATTGAGGCCACCGCGCGGAGCGCGGTACGGGGTCCGGGGCTTGCCCCGGCTCGGGAAGGGGCGGGTAGGGGAACAGCCCGCCGCAGGCGTGTCAGTCGGGAAGGGACGCGTCCGGCGCCGGGATCAGGCCGTTGTCGCCCAGTAGTTCCCGGACCTCCTCCAGCGTCGCCTCCGACGCAGGGAGGATGAGCTCGGACGGTTCCAGCGAATCGTCCGGCAGCGGCTCCCCCAGATCGCGGACCTTCTCCAGCAGCGCGTGCAGGGTCTGGCGGAAGCCGGTCCCGTCGCCGCTCTCCATCTCCGCGAGCAGTTCGTCGTCGAGCTTGTTCAGCTCCGGGAGGTGGCTCTCCGCCACCTCCAGCTGACCCTCCCCCATGATCCGTACGATCATGACGAGTCCTTACTCTCCATCCGTACCGTTCCTGCCGGCCGTCACTGCTTGTCGAACTTGTGCGGGCTGCTCTGCGACTGCGGCTGCGTGGCGTCCGTAGAGCCACCGGCGCCGCCCTCGATCGCCTGCTGCGGCGCCGAGCCGCCGGCCAGCTCCGCCTTCATGCGCTGAAGCTCCAGCTCGACGTCCGTACCGCCCGAGAGCCGGTCCAGTTCCGCCTGGATGTCGTCCTTCGCCAGGCCGGACTGGTCGTCGAGCGCGCCGGAGGCGAGGAGTTCGTCGATCGCGCCGGCCCGCGCCTGGAGCTGGGCGGTCTTGTCCTCGGCACGCTGGATGGCGACGCCGACGTCGCTCATCTCCTCCGAGATGCCGGAGAAGGACTCCGCGATCCGGGTCTGCGCCTGCGCCGCCGTGTACGTGGCCTTGATGGTCTCCTTCTTGGTGCGGAAGGCGTCGACCTTGGCCTGCAGCCGCTGCGCGGCGAGCGTCAGCTTCTCCTCCTCGCCCTGGAGGGTCTGGTGCTGCGTCTCGAGGTCGGTGACCTGCTGCTGCAGCGCGGCACGGCGGGAGAGTGCCTCGCGAGCCAGGTCCTCACGGCCGAGCGCCAGCGCCTTGCGGCCCTGGTCCTCGAGCTTGGAGGACTGTCCCTGGAGCTGGTTGAGCTGCAGCTCGAGGCGCTTGCGGGAGGTCGCCACGTCGGCGACGCCCCGGCGGACCTTCTGCAGCAGTTCCAGCTGCTTCTGGTAGGAGTAATCGAGGGTCTCGCGCGGATCCTCGGCCCTGTCGAGGGCCTTGTTCGCCTTCGCGCGGAAGATCATCCCCATACGCTTCATGACACCGCTCATGGGCTTCGCGCGCCCCCTTCTGACGGACTACGGCTTCAGCACTCCAACTAGAACCCAGCGTACGGGCCCTGCATCCATTACCGCACTGTTCGAGCGCGGATGCGCTCATCCCCAAGGACGACTGCGGACGGCTCCGATCCGGCGCAAGGAGTAGGTGACGGTCAGGGAAGCTGTGCCTGTCGCCCGTTCTGTCCGATACGGACACACGCCGTTGCGGGATCGTTCCCCTCCGGGGTGGGGTCCATGCCCCGCAACCCGTACCCTTGGGTTTTGTGTTCCGTAGCCGTTCCAACGAAGAGAAGGCCCCCACCGCGAAGGTGACGGCGGACCTCTCCAAGCAGCCCCGCGACCCCGAGGCCCCCAAGGGTCGCCCGACGCCGAAGCGCAGTGAGGCCCAGGGCCAGCGCCGCCGTGCATCCAGCGGCGCGCCGCTGGACCGTAAGGAGGCGATGAAGCGACAGCGCGAGGCCCGCCGTGCGGACCTGGCCAAGCAGCGCCAGGCCCTCGCCAGCGGTGACGAGCGCTACCTGCCGGCCCGTGACAAGGGTCCGGTGCGGCGCTTCGTCCGCGACTTCGTCGACTCCCGCTTCTGCGTGGCCGAGTTCTTCCTGCCGCTGGCGGTGGTGATCCTCGTGCTGAGCATGGTCCGGGTCGCCCAGCTGCAGAACATCGCGCTGCTGCTCTGGCTTGGCGTGATCGTGATGATCGTCATCGACTCGGTCGGTCTCTCCATCCGCCTGAAGAAGCAGCTGCGCGAGCGCTTCCCGAACGAGCCGAAGCGCGGCGCCGTGGCCTACGGCCTGATGCGCACGCTGCAGATGCGTCGGCTGCGGCTGCCGAAGCCGCAGGTCAAGCGCGGAGAGCGGCCCTGAGCGCCGATTCCTCGCAGGCCGGCGGCTTCACTCCGGAGGCGTCCGCGAACTGGCTCGCCGGTGCGGGCGGACTGCGCAACACCGTCCGTCAGGAACTCGTGGCCCGTCAGCTCGAGGAGCAGATCACCTCGCGCTACCCCGTCGGCCAGCGGCTGCGCGTGCTCGACGTCGGCATGGGCCAGGGCACGCAGGCCCTGCGGCTGGCGCGCGCCGGGCACACGGTCACCGGGCTGGAGTCCGACCCCGTGATGCTGAAGGCCGCCCGTGACGCCCTGGCGGGCGAACCGGCCGGGATCCGGGAGCGCGTCCGGCTGGTGGAGGGCGACGGCCGGGACACCGGTGTGCACTTCCTGCCGGGCAGCTTCGACGTGGTGCTCTGCCACGGCGTACTGATGTACGTCGAGGAGCCGGACGGCCTGCTCGCCGGCCTGGCCCGGATGCTCGCGCCCGGCGGGCTGCTGTCGCTGCTCGTACGCAACGGCGACGCGCTCGCCATGCGGCCTGCGGCGGCCGGTGACTGGCAGTCGGCGATGGAAGCCTTCGACACGAACGTCTACACCAACCGGCTCGGCGTGCGCGTACGGGCCGACCGGCTCGAGGCGCTGACCGCCACCCTCGCCGGGATCGCCGCGCCGCTGCACGCCTGGTACGGGGTGCGCGTCTTCACGGACCACGTCGGCAACGATGTCGAACTCCCCGCCGCGGACGAACTGCAGCAGGTCCTGGCCCTGGAGGACCGCGCCGGCCGCACGGACCCGTACCGGGGCGTGGCCGCGCTGCTGCACCTGTGCGGAGTGCGCAGGGTCTGACGGCCTCCGCCAGGCCCTGACGCCCCTGATCGGCGGCGTACCGCAGGCACCGGCCTGGGGGCAAAAGGGATACTCCGGGCATGGACGCATCCCCCCGTTCCCACCGCCCGGGTCGGCGGGCCCTCCACCTGCTGCTGCCCACGACCGCCGGGCTCTGCGTGCTCGCCCTCGCGGGCGGCTGCTCGCCGACCGCCGGGCCGGCGCCGTCCGCCCCTTCCACGCAGGCCGGGGCCCGCGCCGCCGCGCCGGCCGCGGCGAGCGAACTCGAGGACGACTACCAGGAAGTCATCGAGAACGTGCTGCCCTCCGTCGTCCAGATCGAGTCCGGTCGGAGCCTGGGTTCCGGCGTCGTCTACGACGACAAGGGACACATCGTCACCAACGCGCACGTCGTGGGCAGTGGCAGACGTTTCAGCGTCACCGTCGCCACCGGCGAGCAGCCGCTGACCGCGACGCTGGTGTCGTCCTTCCCGGAGCAGGACCTCGCCGTCATCAGGCTCGACCCGGTCCCTCCGGGGCTCAAGGCGGCACGCTTCGGAGACTCCTCGAAGGTCGCGGTCGGCCAGATCGTCCTGGCGATGGGCTCGCCGCTCGGCCTCTCCAGCAGCGTCACCCAGGGCATCGTCTCCGCCGTCGGACGCACGGTCACCGAGAGCGGCGACGGCGGCGGCACCGGCGCGACCCTCGGCAACATGGTGCAGACGTCGGCGCCGATCAACCCCGGCAACAGCGGTGGCGCGCTCGTCAACCTGAACAGCGAGATCATCGGCATCCCGACGCTCGCCGCGTCCGACCCCGGCCTCGAGGGCAGCCCCGCGCCTGGGATCGGCTTCGCGATCCCCGTCTCGATGGTGCGGACGGTCGCGGACCAGATCATCAAGTACGGCGAGGTCCGCGACTCCGGCCGGGCCGCCCTGGGCATCACCGGCCGCACCGTGCTCGACGACGACTACCGCCCGTCCGGCGTGGCGGTGGTCTCCGTGGCGGAGGGCGGCCCCGCAGAGAAGGCGGGGCTGCGGGCGGGCGACATCATCACGAAGATCGACGACACCCGGATCACGACGATCACGTCCCTGGCGGAGGCGCTGGCGTCACGACAACCGGGCGAGACGGTGTCCGTGACGGTGGAGCGGGAGGGAGCGGGGCGGGTGGTGCGGGTGGTGCTGGGCGAGCTGTGACACGGGGTCCGCTGCGCGGGGCGTGCTCCCCTACCCGCCCCTTCCCGAACCGGGGCAAGCCCCGGGCCCCGTACCGCGCTCCGCGCGGTGCCCTCAATCTCCCCCTACGGCCTGGCGGCCGTGGGAGATACCCCCACCAGGCCGGGCTGGATTTCGCTCCGCGAAATCAGCCTCGGCGGAGATTGAGGCGCGGGTCCGGGCAGAGCCCGGTTTCGGGAAGGTGGGGGTCCCCCGCGGCCGCCAGGCCGCAGGGGGAGGGTAGGGGACAAGCCCGCCGCAGGCGCCCCCGCCCCGACCCGCCGTCCGCGTCAGGACTCGTGGAGGCTCATCGGGCCGTAGATCTTGGCGCCGTCCTCGGAGAGGACGACCTGGTCCGCGCCGCCCTCCTGGAGTTCCCGCCAGTGCTCGCCGATCCAGGACTCCGCGTCGCCCTGCGTCGTGAACTCCTCCGGCTCCACCGCCGGCGGCACCTCCGTACCGTCGGACTTCTCGAACCGCCACGTCCACGCCATGTGCGCCTCCCACGTCCCTAGGGCAAGCTGATCAGTTGCTGCCCGCAGCGTAGCCGGGCGCGCACCGCCCGGGGCGAGACGGCAGGATCAGAGGCGTGGAACTGACTCTGCTCGGCACCGGCGCGCCCGCCGGACTCCCCCGGCCCGACTGCCCGTGCGCCGTGTGCGCGACCGCCCGCGGGCCCGAGGCGCGGGCCGCGACCGCGTTGCTCGTGGACGGCGCGCTGCTTCTCGACCTGACTCCGGGGGCCGCGCTGGCCGCCGCCCGCGCGGGGCATTCGCTCGTGGGCGTACGGCAGGTGCTGCTGACGCACCCTCATGACGGGCCGCCGGTGGATCTGCCGGCCGGGCTGCCGACGGCGGGGAGGGTCCCGGACGGCCGGGAGTTGACGCTGATCAGCGGGCACCGGGTGCGGGCGCTGCCGATGGACCACCCGGGCACGGGGTACGAGGTGACGTCTCCGGACGGCGACCGGCTGCTGTATCTGCCGCCGGGCTCCGCCCCGGCCGGGCTCGCGGAGGGGCTGGCGGCGTACGAGATGGTCGTGGCCGACGTCGTGGGCCGCCCGGACGCGATCGCCCGGCTGCGGGCGTCCGGCGCGATCGGGGCGACGACGGACGTGGTCGCCGTGCATCTGGACCACGACGCCCCCGGCGGCCCTGAGCTGACCCGCCGTCTGGCGGCCGCGGGCGCCCGCGCCGTGCCGGACGGGACGACGCTGATCGTCGGCGAGTACCACGCGGTGCCGGACGTGCCCCGGCGGACGCTGGTGACGGGCGGGGCGCGTTCGGGGAAGTCGCTGGAGGCCGAGCGGCGGCTGGACGCGTTCCCGGACGTGCTGTACGTCGCGACGGGCGGCGGCCGGGACGGCGACGCCGAGTGGGCGGCCAGGGTCGCCGCGCACCGTGAGCGCCGGCCCGGTTCGTGGCGTACGGCGGAGACGTGCGACCTGGTGCCCGTACTGACGGAGGACGGGCCTCCCGTCCTGATCGACTGTCTGTCGCTGTGGCTGACGGACGCGATGGACAAGGCGGGCGCCTGGGACGACGAGCGGTGGGCCGCCGAGGGCGAGCGGGCGCTGCGGGAACGGGTCGGTGAACTTCTCGCGGCGGTACGGGCGACGCCCCGTACGGTCGTGGCGGTGACGAACGAGGTGGGTTCCGGGGTGGTCCCGGCGACCGCCTCCGGGCGGCGTTTCCGCGACGAACTGGGCCGGCTGAACTCGGCGTTCGCCGCCGAGTGCGAGCATGTGCTGCTGGTGGTCGCGGGCCAGGCCCTCGTGCTGCGCGGCTGACCCGCGAACAGGCCGGTACCGCACGGCTGGGCCGCGCCCGGTGCCGGTACTGTTCGGCGAATGAGCAGGCTGAATCTCGACGACTTCTCCGATCTGATCGAGCGCCCGGACAGCGGCATGCGGCGTGACGCCGAGGAACGCCGGGAACGGCTGGCCGTGCCGCCGGGGGCGCTGGGCCGCCTCGACGAGCTGGGCGAGTGGCTCGCCGCCGCGCAGGCGTCCGTACCGGTCAAGGCGGTCGAGCAGCCGCGCGTGCTGCTGTTCGCCGGTGACCACGGTGTCGCCGGGCTGGGCGTGTCCGCCCGGGAGCCGGGCAGCGCCCACCGGCTGGTGCGGGACGTGCTGGAGGGCGTGAGCCCGGTGGCGGTGCTGGCCCGCCGGCAGGGCGTGCCGGTGCGGATCGTCGACGCCGGCCTGGACTGCGACCCGGCGCTGCTGCCCGAGGAGGTGTCGCGGCACCGGGTGCGGCGCGGCAGCGGCCGTATCGACGTCGAGGACGCGCTCACCGCCGACGAGGTGGAGCAGGCCGTACGCCTCGGCATGGCGATCGCCGACGAGGAGGCCGACTCCGGGACCGATCTCGTCGTGCTCGGCGATCTGAGCGTCGGCGGTACGACTCCGGCGGCGACGCTGATCGCGGCGCTGTGCGGTACGGACGCCTCGGTGGTGACCGGGCGCGGCGGCGCCGGTATCGACGACCTGGCCTGGATGCGCAAGTGCGCGGCGATCAGGGACGCGCTGCGGCGGGCGCGGCCGGTGCTGGGTGACCAGTTGGAGCTGCTGGCGACGGTGGGCGGCGCGGATCTGGCGGCGACGACCGGGTTCCTGCTGCAGAGCGCGGTGCGCCGGATGCCGGTGATCCTGGACGGCGTGGTGTCGGCGGCGTGCGCGCTGGTCGCGCAGCGGGCGGCGTTCCGGGCGCCGGACTGGTGGCTCGCGGGTCAGGTGAGCGGCGAGCCGGCGCAGGCCAAGGCGCTGGACCGGATGGCGCTCAACCCGCTGCTCGACCACGGTGTGACGGTCGGCGAGGGGGCGGGCGCGCTGCTGGCGCTGCCGATGGTGCAGGCGGCGGCCGCGCTGGCGGCGGAGCTCCCGGAGCAGCCCGCGCCGCGGCCGGAGACGGAAGAGCCCGCGCCCGACGAGGCGTGACGCGCACCCGCGGGGCCGGCGGCGCGGTCACGGCTCGCGGGGCGGCACCCGGTCCGGCGTCCCGCCGATGAGGTCCTGGAACGCCCGGCGCGGCCCCGCCCAGCGCCGGTCGTGCCGGATCGAACGCAGTCGCGCCCGCGCCCGGGCCTTGGGACGGCGGCGGTAGAACCTGCGGGCCCAGTACGACTCGGGGCGCGCCAGCCGCAGCGCCCCGACGAGGGCCACCGCCGGCAGGAGCACACCGAGCAGGCCCATCCTCACCTTGCCCTTGAGGAGGGCGATCACGGCGAAGAGCAGATTGCCGACGACCGTGAGGATCACCGCTGTGCGGTTCTGGCGTTCGTCCGGGGTCAGTTCGTCGACGCCGAGCGGGGACGAGCCGCTGAGCACCAGCATCGCGAGGGCGGAGGCCAGCACGACGACCTCGACGCTCTGACGGCCCTGCTCGGTCCAGTAGACGTCGTCCAGATGGACGATCAGGGCGAACTCGTCGAGCACCAGCCCCGCCCCCACCCCGAAGAGGACCGCGAACACGGCGGCGGCGACGCCGTCCCGGCCGCTCCCCACGGCGCCGAAACCGCCGATCACGGTCAGGATGACGCCGGGCACCACATGGTGGATGTGCATTCCACCGGGGGTGACGTTCTTGAACGGCCCCCGGCCGGCCCTGATCAGCCTGGTGACCGTGCGGGTGAGCAGGAACGTGAGAACAAAGGAGGCCAGCGCGAGCAGCATCGGGAGCTTCCCCGGCTCCAGGATGTTGCGGTAGAACCAGTGACCCATGCCGCCTGCTTCCGTTTCGCCCGTATTACGCCTGATGCGCAATTTACCGGTGCGCGGCGCGGGCTACCCTCGCGCGGTGACTCCTCCGACCGCTCCCCGGGCCCTCGCGCACGGCATACGTTTCGCCTTCGGCACCCTGACCGTGCTCCCCGTCCACGTCACCCGCTGGGACCGCGGGGCCGCTCGCGCCGGGATGCTCTGCGCGCCGCTCGCCGGGCTGGTCGTCGGCCTGTGCGCGGCGGCCGCGGGCGGGCTGCTGGCTCTGCTGGGCGCGGGGCCGCTGCTCGCCGCCACGGCCACCGCGGCGGTGCCGGCCGCCCTCACCCGGGGCCTGCACCTGGACGGGCTCGCCGACACGGCCGACGGCCTCGGCAGCGGCAGGCCCGCCGCGGACGCGCTGCGCATCATGAAGCAGTCCGACATCGGCCCGTTCGGCGTCATCACCCTGCTGTTCGTCCTGGTGGCGCAGGTCGCGGCACTGGCGGAGCTGTACGGCCAGAGCTGGGCGCTCGGCGCGACGGCCGCGGCCCTCAGCGGCGTCACGGCCCGGCTGGCGCTCACCCTCGCCTGCCGCCCCGGCGTCCCGGCGGCCCGCCCCGAGGGCCTCGGCGCGGCGGTCGCCGGCGCCGTCCCCGTGTCCGGCGCACTCGCCGTGACCGCCCTGACCGCCGTCTGCGCAGCGGCCTCCGGCGCGCTCTTCGGCCCGTACGCCGTCCTGCACCACGCCCTCGCGGCGGCGGCCGGGCTGCTGGCCGCCCACCTCCTGCTGCGCCACTGCGTGCGGCGCTTCGAAGGCGTGACGGGCGACGTGTTCGGCGCGCTCGCGGAGACGGCGGGAACAGTGACGCTGGTGGCGCTGGTGCTCGGCTGATGTTCCGGCGTTCGCGGCGTCCGCGCCCGCCGTGCCGCCCACGACCGAACGGGCACGGTCCACCGGGAGCCCTCGGCCTGGTCGCCGTACCCCCGTGGCCACCTGCGGCGCTCTCTCCCGTTGAGGCCCACGGGTGTGAGCCGTGCGCGGGGCGCACCAACGCCGCCGTGAGTCGCGCGGGCGGCCGCGCGTAGGCTCTTGTCCCGTGTGAGGTGCCGATCCGCCTCGCCGGACCTTCAGAACTCAACGGAAGCGAGATTTCACCACCGTGACTGCTCTCACTCTCAGCACTGCAGGCGCTGCGACGCTGCGCGCCGACGCCCTCGTCGTCGGCGTGGCGAAGGGCGCCAAGGGCCCGGTCGTCGCGCCGGGCGCCGAGGCCGTGGACAAGGCGTTCGACGGCAAGCTCGCCTCCGTTCTGGAGACCCTCGGCGCCGGCGGTGGCGAGGGCGAGATCACCAAGCTCCCCGCGCCCTCCGGCATCAAGGCCGCGATCGTGCTCGCGGTCGGGCTCGGCGCCGCGCCCGAGGAGGACGACACGTACGGCACCGAGGCGCTCCGCCGTGCCGCCGGTTCCGCCGCGCGTGCGCTGGCCGGGTCCAAGAAGGCCGCCTTCGCGCTGCCCATGGAGTCCGTCGAGGACGCGGAGGCCGTCGCCGAGGGCGCGCTGCTCGGCGCGTACGCCTTCACCGCGTACCAGGAGGACGGCAACGGCTCCAAGAAGCCGCTCGGTGAGGTCGCCCTGCTGGGGGCCAAGCCCCGGGACAAGGCGTTCAAGGCCGCCGCGGAGCGCGCCGTCGCGCTCGCCGAGGAGATCAACCGCGCCCGCGACCTGGTCAACACCCCGCCGAACGACCTCACCCCCGAGGCCTTCGCCGCCGTGGCGACCGCCGCCGGCAAGGAGCACGGCGTCAAAGTGCAGGTGCTCGACGAGAAGGCGCTCGCCAAGGGCGGCTTCGGCGGCATCCTCGGCGTCGGCCAGGGCTCGCAGAACCCGCCGCGCCTGGTGAAGCTCTCCTACACCCACTCCAAGGGCGCCAAGACGCTCGCGCTGGTCGGCAAGGGCATCACCTACGACTCGGGCGGCATCTCCCTGAAGCCGGCCGGCCACAACGAGACGATGAAGTGCGACATGAGCGGCGCGGCCGCCGTGTTCGCCGCCGTCGTCGCCGCCGCGCGGCTGGGCCTCGAGGTCAACGTCACCGGCTGGCTGGCGCTCGCCGAGAACATGCCGTCGGGCAGCGCCACCCGCCCGGGTGACGTCCTGCGCATGTACAGCGGCAAGACGGTCGAGGTGCTCAACACCGACGCCGAGGGCCGTCTGGTGCTCGCGGACGCGCTGACGAAGGCGTCCGAGGAGAACCCGGACGCGATCGTCGACGTGGCGACGCTCACCGGCGCGATGGTGCTGGCGCTGGGCAACCGTACGTTCGGCATCATGGCGAACGACGACGCCTTCCGTACCGCGATCCACGAGATCGCCGAAGATGTCGGCGAGGCCTCCTGGCCGATGCCGCTCCCCGCGGACCTGCGCAAGGGCATGGAGTCCCCGACCGCCGACATGGCGAACATGGGTGAGCGGATGGGCGGCGGCCTGGTCGCCGGCCTGTTCCTCAAGGAGTTCGTCGGCGAGGGCATCACCTGGGCGCACCTGGACATCGCGGGCCCCGCATACCACGAGGGCGCGCCGTACGGCTACACCCCGAAGGGCGGCACGGGTTCGTCGGTCCGCACGCTGGTGAAGCTGGCGGAGCGCACCGCCGCGGGCGACTTGGGCTAGCGGAAGCCCTCCCGGTACCGCGCTCCGCGCGGTGGCCTCGATCGCCGGCGGGGCTCCGAAGGAGCCCCCCCGCACCAGGGGGAGATAGGTAGAGCGGGGGGGGGGGGAAGAGTGTGGTTGAAG
>NZ_JBSFUW010000041.1:0-65612 GCF_053591995.1 Streptomyces sp. NPDC002835
GACAACACCAAGCCCGTATCAGCCACTACAAGCGACGAGGCCACACACCACCAGAAACTGCCCCACCGTCACGCAAAAGACCGTTGCAGTACTAGACCGGGAGGGGGCGCAGGGCCCCTGGTTGCTCGGTCGGGGTTCGAGATCCCGAGCTGTCAGGGGTCCTGCACTTTGCTCTGGTGTGCCACGGTCAGTTGATCAGCGACTCGGCCGGACCGGTTGTTGTTGCGGACGGCGCTCCGTGTGGCGTGGGGGTCGGGTCCGTCTTCAGCGTCATACGGTCCGGGTGCCCCGCGGCCGGCCGGTGACCTCCTGCGTGTCCTGCGGACCGTCTGCGGTCTTGGGTGTGTTCTTCTGCCTGTCGCTGAGCTTGAGCCAGACCACGCCGGCGATGATGACTGCCAGCCACGAGGACTTGGCGGCAGTGAGGGTCTCATCGAAGAAGAGGGGACCGAACAGTGCTGCGCCGACCGCACCGATTCCTGCCCAGACGGCGTAGCCGATGCCGACGTCGATCGTGCGCAGTGCGGAGCTGAGTGCGTAGAGCGTCAGCAGGAAGAACACGATGGCGACCAGGGACCACGGGAGGATGGTGAAGCCCTCGCTGCCGCCGACGGCGAGTGCGTAGACGACTTCGAACGCTCCGGCGAGCAGGAGCATGAGCCAGGGGCGAGCTGCGCTGGGGGTGGTGGTGCTGGACATGTGGGTGAGTCCTTTTCGGGGTAGTGGGTCGGGTGGCGGCGGGGTTCTCAGGCGGCACCACTGAGCTGGAGGCCGACGACGCCGGCGATGACGACGGCGATGCCGAGTCCCTTGCGCCAGTCCAGGCGCTGGCCGAAGAGCAGGGCTCCGAGGACGGTGATGCCGATACCGGCAACGGATGTCCAGAGGGCGTAGCCGACGCCGACGTCGAAGGTCAGCAGGGCCTTGCTGAGGAAGAAGGTCGCGATGGCGCCGCTGATCAGCGTTGCAGCAGTCCACCGGCGGTTGGTGAAGCCTTCGGCCTTGCCGGCCGCGATGGCGACGGTGACTTCGAAGGTGACGGCGACGGCGAGGTAGAGCCAGTGCACGGGAGGGTCCTTTCGTTCTGTGACGGTCAGTTGTTGCGGGGCTTGGTGCAGTGCGGTTGGCGCCGGAGGCACGGGGCCGGGCCCTGTGTGCGTCTCTCTCGGGAGACGTGGATCTGCGCTGGTGCGGGGACGCCCTCGATGCGGCCGCCGTTGGCGCCAGTGCAGGGGGTTCTCGGACGGTTGTTTGGTGCAGCCTGCCCACAACATGCTTGTACGTGCAAATATATCTTTTTAGTGAGCCGGTCTGCCGGCCGGGGGAGTCAGGGTGAGAGCTTGCATGTACATATATCTACTTGTCAAACGGGTCATGCGGGTGGCCGGAGAAGATCCGCGCCGCGCGGGTCTTGGCGGCGCCGAACGCTTCAGCGGTGCGGTCGGCCAGTAGGCGGTCCGCGACGGATCGGGTGTGTCAGACCCTGGCCACCTCTGTTTGTTCCGTGTCACCGGTTCTGTCTTCAGGGCGCCTTCGGCGCTCGCGGACCGGACGTGGGGTAGCCGGGCCTGCTTCGGGAGGCGCTCGAACGCGCTGCTGTCCAGGTCGGGGGAGGGGTCAGGACGATGAGGCCCTCGTGGGGGATGGTCAGGAGCAGTGTGGTCGCCTGCGGTGTCTTGAGTGCCGGGACGCACACGGTGCTGCCGGCGGGAGGGCGCAGCTGCAGCAGCTGGTCGCGGAGCGTCTGGGTGGGAACGCTCAACCGGCCGCAGGCGACGGCCTCGTCGTTGAAGCGAAGTGCCGTGTGGGGGCCCGGTCTTCAGCCATGGACGGCGGCGGCCTCGGCCGGGCGGGGCAGTGGCACGGCGGAACGGCGACGGGAACGAAGCATCTGGTCCCTGGTCAAGCATCTACTCGCCGAAGGGGCTGCGGCTCAGGTAGTGACGCCTGATCAGGCGAAGAAAAGAACGCCCGGACGCAACGAGTGTGTCCGGGATGCAGTGCGCCGCGTCATGGCGGCCGCTGGCGCGGCCGGCGGTCAGCTGTGGCCGTGGGCCCCGCGCAGGGCCTGGACGGTCGGGCCGAGGTCGGGGTCAGCGATGAAGGTATTCAGCGAGGAGGAGAGAATCTCCGCATAGGTCGCACGCGCGGCCTGGCAGCGTTGTCGCCCTTCATCCGTGATGACCGCATAGACGCCGCGTTTGTCCGACGGGCACAGGTCCTTGTAGGCGAACCCGGCAGCTTCGAGCCGCCCTACCAGGCGGGTCACGGAGGACTGCCCGAGCCCGACTTTGTCGGCCAGGTCCTGCATGCGCAGTTCGCCCGTCGAGGAGTGGTCGAGGTGATTCAGGGAGCGGAACTCCGACAGGCCGATTCCGTGGCGGCGCTGCAGGGCCTGGGCGAGCTCGCGCTCCACGTGTGCGTGGAGCGCGAGCACGCGATCCCAGGCCGCCTGGTCGGAGGTGCGCGAGGGTGCGACGTGCGACGTTGCCATGGGGGAGTCCTTCGGGGCTGGGTTTGACAACAGGATACATGCTCATGCAATCTCTTCGTTTCGTCCTCATGCTCCATCTCAGGTCGCACCAGACCCATATGGTTGTAGGCGCAAGCAACTGTATGGTCAGGCTACCTGTCGACCAACTCGACGGGCCGGGACATCAGCGCCCTCACCTGTGCCTTGATACGAGGCGCGCTCAAGCGCCGGCACCTGCTCGCCGAAGCCCGCCGCCACCTCGCCTACGACCCGCGCGGCCGACCCCACCCGCCCCGCCGCCCGCGCACTGGCGCCCCCCCGCCCTGGCAGCCGACAGGACCCCGCCCGCCTCTGCCTGATTGCGCGTCATCCGAACCACAACTCTTGCCAATTGCTCACGCGGTCGCCGCGAGAACGGTGTCGAACGGCTCTGTCGGCAGCGGCCAGCTCTCAAACTCGGCCGTCACCACCTCCACAGCGGAGCCCCGGCCAGGTTGCGACGGGCGATCGCGGCCATGTGTGGTCCTGCCTCGACGGCCGTGATCTGGCAGCCCCGATCGGCCAGGGGAGCCGTGGCCTGGCCGGTCCCACAGCCCACCTCCAGTACGCGACTGCCGGGACGGGCACCTGCAAGTTCCGCGGGTCGTCGTACAGCTCCGGCGGATATCCCGGCCTGGCCCGGTCGTACAGTTCCGCGTCCTCGTCGAATGTCCGCCTCAGACGCGCCTGTCGGGACTCCTCAGGATTGTCGTCGCGTCGCGCATGCGCGGTGATTTCGGGCATGCGGAGCAGGCCATGCGATGCCCGCCCGCTCATGAGCGGAGCCGGATGACTGCTGCGGCGGTGACGGTGCCGACGAGGATGCACCCACCCCCCACCTGGCCCCCGACTACGGTCCTCCGGCACGAATAGCGCACCCACAGAACAAGTGCACTCCGCCAGTACTCTTGCGCACTCTCGGCAGCTTGGCTGTACAGGTGGAAGTGGGGAACGTTCGTCGGCGGTTTCGGGCAGCACTTACCGATCTCGAGGGCCTGAAAATGTCGATGCGAACTGGCAACGGTGCCGTCCAGTACCGTGATGGCGGCCCGCTGTCGGGGCGCGTGGACGCGTCGGTCCAGCCAAGCGGCTGGCTCGGTTCCCGCACCCCTCGCCGGGGCTTTACCCGATCGGGACACTGGACGGCACCCGGGCCTCTCCCGTGCCGCCGTCGAGCCGCTCGCGCAGGCACGCGAGCAGGACGCCCATCGGCGCCAGTGCAAAGGGCAGCAGCACGAGCGCCACCGCAACCGGGGTGATGATGACGAGGACTCCGGTGACCCACACGTTGTCCCCGGTGGTGGCCAGTATGAGCAGCCCCGCCCAGTGCGCCACGTACGTCCCGAGCCACTTGAGCACTGTGAAGGCGACGGCGACCGCGACCGTGCTCAGCAGGAAGATCCCGGTGGTGTACAGACGTGCCGTACGGGTCAGCACCCAGGAACGGCGCATCGCTGCCGTCGCCGAGGAGTTGTCCGCCACCCGTACAGCGGTCGCCAGTGAGAAACGGGCCAGGAGGACGAGTCCGAGAGCCCAGAGCACGACGGGCAGGATCCGGCCCACCAGGATGAACTGCACGGTCGCGGGATCGTGGTACGTGGGCCACACGACCCCGGGCACCATCTCCATGGCGACGACAACCAGGACGAGCAGGCCCGCCAGTCCCGGGACGAGGGCGCACACCAGGGTCAGCAACTGCACGCGGAGGGCGGCGCCGAAGTCCGGACGGGAGCGGCGCCACAGGGCGCGGAGAGTGAGCGCACCAGGGGCCGAGGCCGGGTCCGTGCCCGCCGCCGCGCGTTCCCGCGCGTGCGCGACGGTGACGGCCTGGGCGGTGAGCAGCCAGGCGATCGAAGCCATCGCGACGAGGAGCAGCAGCGGGAACACGCAGAACGCGACTTTGACGAGGCTGTCCCACTGGTCGGCGTACGCGACGTAGGAGTCCTCGTATTCGATGGCGAGCTCGGCGGCTCTTCTGGCTTCCAGGAACAGACCCCACGACGCGGCGAACGCGCCTGCCACGATCCCCCCTCCGACAAGCAGCGCCGCCGCGCTGGCCAGGACGGCGGAGCCGAACACGGGGCGCCGGTCGCGGCCGGTGATCCGCAGGGCCTCGGCCACGACGGAGGTGTCGGCCCGGCGGTCGTCCGAGCTGATCGCAGAAGTGCTGCCTGTCATGCCGCAAGCTCCCGTTCCACGGGCCCGTAGACGGCGGCGGTGGACCAGGTCCAGGAGCGGTCCCGGTATGACCAGTGCCACCGCTTGGTGGCGCAGTTGACCATTCCCGTAGTTGTGAGCGAAACAGCGGTGGCCCACGGATTGCTTACGAGGACGATGCCGTCCGGGTGATCCTTCATGGTGGCCTCGACGCCCGTACCTGTCCATTCGGTTCCGTTTCCCGACCGTGCGAACCCGACACCGTGCTCGCTCTCAAGGCCCGGTAGGACAGCTCCGTGGTAAGCATCACGGCGGATCGCCGCCTACAAGTCGACCGTGGGCTTCGATGGCGCCGTCGCAGCCTCATCCCGCAGGGCACATCCATGCCCCCACCACAAGCCCTCAAGCGTTGCCAGAACTCACAGACATCGCCTGATGGCGAAACGAGGCGCTCTCGGCACTGAGCGACAAGTGGTGCCGGGTCCCGTCGACAGAACCAGCAGCTGTTTGGAGTGCTACGACGGCACCCCCGCCGACCGGCACAGCTACACCGCCCCGCCTGCGAACCAGCTCGCGGCGTGAAGTCCCGGGGCGGCCGCAGCATCGGCAATGAGTCGGCCGCCCCGGTCATGGCTCTCCCTCACCCCAGAGCGCTCTGACGAGGAAGGAGCCGCATGCACGACGACGCCACCTGCTCGGACGCTGCCCACTACCTCCCGGGCGGAGTGCCCGGGTTCGTGCCCACCGGCCGGAGTGTCGGCAGACGTTCGTTTGCCGACACTCCGGCCGCGCCTCTGCAGTCCGGTCGCGGGATGGTGGTGCCGCGCGGTCAGACGGTGAAGGCTTCGCTGATGGCGTGGCTGTCCTCGTACATGCGGTAGCCGGTGATCTTGCCTTCGGCTGCCGTGATGTGGAGGGCGAAATGGTTGGTGAAGGTCTTGCCGGTGGCCAGGACCCCGAAGCGGTTGTGGCCGATGACCACGGCGTGGTTGCCATCGACGACGGTCGTGGCGACGACGTACTCCTTTGCGGGGGTGAGGTGCTGGCCGAAGGAGGCGAAGAACGCGGCGATGTCGTCCTTGCTGGTGCGGCTGCCCGCCCACGGGACATTGGGAGCGCCGCCGACGTGGAAGGCGACGCCGTCGGCGAACAGGTCCAGCAGGGCGGGCATGTCGCCTTCGCCGAAGCGGGCGAAGAACGCGTCGACAACGTCACGGGTGTCGGCCGGGGCGGGGATGATGCTCATGGTGGTTCCGTTCTGTGTGGTGTGTGGTCGTGGTGCGGGTGGGATGGGTCCTGCCTGCCGCAGGCCGGGGAGCCGGCGGCATGGCTGCCGCAGGGCAGAAGCGGCGGGGTGGGTCAGGGAGTCATGGAGAGGACGATCTTGCCGGTGGTGCGGCCGGTCTCACCCAGCGTGTGGGCCCGGACGGCTTCTTCGAGGGGGAAGACCTCGTCGACAATCACGCGCAGGCGGCTGCCCTCGACCAGGGAGGTGACCTCGCGCAACCCTGCATGGTCGGGCTCGACGAGCATGAACACCACCCGGATACCGGCCGCCTCGGCCTCCTTGGCGGGGAAGCTGTCGTCCAGCGGCAGGATCGAGATCAGCGTGCCGCCCGGACGCAGCGTTTGCAGGGACCGGGCCCAGTTGGGGCCGCCGAGGGTGTCCAGAACGACATCGACGTCGCGGAGGGTCTCGGTGAAGTCCTGGGTGCGGTAGTCGATCAGCTCGTCGGCGCCCAGCGAGCGGAGCAGCTCGTGCTTGGCGGCGCTGGCCGTGCCGATGACGTACGCGCCGCGGGCCTTGGCGATCTGTACGGCCAGGTGGCCTACGCCTCCGGCGGCCGCGTGGATCAGGACGCGCTGGCCGGGCTGGACGTTCGCGGTGTCCACCAGGGACTGCCAAGCGGTCAGCGAGGCCAGCGGCAGGGCGCCGGCCTGGATGTGGTCCAGACCCTTGGGACGCGGGGCGAAGTGCCGGGCCGGGGCGGCGACGTACTCGGCATAGGCGCCCGCCGGGTGCGGGAAGCGCGGCATCCCGAACACCGCGTCGCTGGCCACGAAGAGTGTCACCCCGCCGCCGACCGCCTCGACCACCCCTGCGACGTCGAAGCCCAGGGTGAACGGCGGCCTGGCCCCGGTTGCGAACACGCCGCGCTCGCGGGTCTTCCAGTCGGTCGGGTTCACGCCTGCCGCGTGCACCCGGACCAGGATCTCGCCCAGGCCCGGGACGGGACGCCGCGTCTCGACGACCTTGAGGACCCCCGGGGCTCCGGCGGCGTCCTGCGAGATGGCGCGCATGGT
Organism: Streptomyces sp. NPDC002835; assembly: GCF_053591995.1. Taxonomy (NCBI): domain Bacteria; kingdom Bacillati; phylum Actinomycetota; class Actinomycetes; order Kitasatosporales; family Streptomycetaceae; genus Streptomyces; species Streptomyces sp. NPDC002835. The sequence continues at coordinate 6,974 of NZ_JBSFUW010000041.1, forward strand.
CGAGGGGCTGGGGGCCTGGTCCATGATGACGTGCTCTTTTCAGCAGTGCGTTTCTTGTCGTTCGTGCCGTTTCTCCTGGGCACGTCCTCAGACTGCCTGGGCGGAAAGACCCCCAGTAGTGGCCCGATGGCCATGAAATGAAAGGATCGGGTCATGCACCACGTTGGCGTTCTGGCCCTGGAAGGCGTCGTCCCCTTCGAGCTCGGCATCCCCGGGCGGATCTTCGGCGCCGCTCGCGACGGCACGGGCAACCGGCTCTACTCCGTGACCACGTGCAGCCTGGACGGCCACCCCGTCCGCACCGATGCCGACTATCAGCTCACCGTCTCCCACGACGCCTCCCTGCTGGCCGGCGTCGACACCGTCGTCATCCCCCCCTCCCACGCGCTGGGCCCCATCCGCGAGGAGGGCCGCCTGCCCGACACCCTGCGCGAGGCCCTGGCGGCCATCCGCCCCGGAACACGGATCGTGGCGATCTGCACCGGCACCTACGTGCTGGCCGCCGCGGGACTACTCGACGGCCGCCCCGCCACCACCCACTGGCGCGAAGCCGACCACCTGCAGCGCATGTTCACCACCGCGCGCATCAACCCCGACGTCCTCTTCATCGACGACGGCGAGATCCTCACCTCTGCCGGGGTAGCCGCCGGTATCGACCTGTGCCTGCACATCGTCCGCCGCGACCACGGCAGCGACATCGCCAACGAGGTCGCCCGCTCCTGCGTCGTACCGCCCTGGCGCGACGGCGGCCAGGCCCAGTACATCCAGCGCCCCGTCCCCGACCCCACTGCCCCCGGCACCGCCCCCACACAGGCGTGGATCATGGAACACCTCGCTGAACCCGTCACCCTGGCTGACATGGCCGCCCACGCCAACGTCAGCGTGCGTACCTTCACCCGCCGCTTCCGCGACGAGGTCGGCACCAGCCCCGGCCAGTGGCTCGTCCGCCAGCGCGTCGACCTGGCCCGGCACCTGCTGGAGACCACTGACTGGCCCGTCGACCTGGTCGCCGACCGCGCCGGATTCGGCACCGGTGTCTCCCTGCGCCAGCACCTTCATGCCGCCATCGGGGTCACACCCCAGGCATACCGCCGCACCTTCCGCCCCACACCCGCGGCAGCCTGACAAGCCGCAGCTCGATCAGCTCCTGGCACCTTCGAGCCGGCGTAGAACGCGGACATTCCAGTCGGCACCGACCCCGGCCTCGCGACCGCCACGGCCCGGGCGGGCGAGCCCCCGCCCAGCGACGGTTCAGCGCGGTAGCGGCGAGCAACTCACCGTTCCGCCCGGCCTACGGCACGTTTCGGGTCTGTCAAACGGGTGTGCCGCCGGATTCCACCCAGTGGAAAGCAACCCTTGTCCAGCCACGAGTTTCCCGCGATCTTTCGACGTTTCAACCTTGACCACGTCCGCTACCACTTCGGAGGCAGCCCGCACCGGGCCCCGATGCACGGTGGCGGAGGGGAGATCTCTCCCTCCCGGCGCACCGCGCACCGTCACCGTGTGTAGGGGTGGTGCGTGGTGCGGACGATGTCATGCACTCCAACACCGCGGTGCGCTCCACCGGGTGGAGTGGACGCCATAGTGCGCACCGGGTGGAGAGTGGAGTCCATCGTGATGCGCATCGGCGCGCAGTGGAATCCACTCGATGCGCTCCACTCGACCAGACCCGGGGCGGCAGGTTCCTCCTCCAGCCCGACGTGCCCTACACCGCAACCCGCCGCTACCTTCCCGGCACCAACGTCCTGGAGACGACGTTCACCACCGCGCACGGAACGGTCCGGCTGACCGACGCGCTGACCCTCTCCGACAACCTCTCCCTGGCACCCGGTCGGGAACTGGTCCGGCGGATCGAGGGTCTCGCCGGCAGTGTCCCCATGCGCTGGAGCGTCCAGCCACGCTTCGAGTACGGCACACGCGCACCGCTCATGACTCAGCGCGCCGGGATTCCGGTGGCAGCCTCGGGGCCCGACGCGGTCGCCGTCTGCGCCTGGAACGCGGGAAAGCCGCGGTGCACGGACGACTCGGTCACCGCACGATTCCACGCCGATGCCGCTACCCGGGCCCTGATCGCGCTGGCATACGCACACCAAGAGCCGCTGGTCCTGCCCACTCGCGCCGAATGCGAGGAGCGCCTGGACAAGACCACCGCCAGGTGGCAACAGTGGACCGACCATCGCACCTACACCGGACCATGGCGCGAGGCGGTGCTACGCAGCGCCCTCGCCCTCAAGCTCCTGGTCTTCGCGCCCTCCGGCGCGGTCGCCGCCGCCGCGACCACCTCGCTGCCCGAGGAGCTCGGCGGGAAACGCAACTGGGACTACCGCTTCAGCTGGATCCGCGACTCCGCCTTCACCCTGGACGCCTTCCTCAAGCTGGGCTGCGCGCCGGAAGCCACCAGCTACTTCTGGTGGCTGATGCACGCCTCCCAGCTCACACACCCCCGCCTGCACGTCCTGTACCGCCTCGACGGCGGCACCAGCACACCCGAGCAAACCCTGCCCCTGGCGGGCTACCGAGGCTCGGCGCCCGTGCGCATCGGCAACGCGGCAGCCGGGCAGCTCCAGCTCGACACCTACGGGGAACTTCTGCAGACCGCCTGGCTGTACTCCGCCGCAGACCGAAGGCTGGACGCCGACATCGCCCGCAGACTGGCCGAGACCGCCGACTTCATCTGCACCGCCTGGCGGCACCCCGACGCAGGCATCTGGGAGGTACGCAGCGACCCCGAGCACTTCACTCAATCCAAGATGATGTGCTGGATCGCCCTCGACCGCGCCCTCGACCTGGCCGGGCGGCAGCTGATCCCCGAACGGCACTCTGCTCGCTGGCAGCGAGAGCGACAAGCCATCGCCGAGTTTATCGACGACCGCTGTTTCAACCCGCGCCTTAACAGTTACGTGCGCTCCGCCGACAGCAGCGCCCTGGACGCCGGTCTCCTGCTCGGTCTGCTCCACCGCTACCGTCCGCCCGACCACCCGCGCATGCGCGGCACCGTCGCCGCCATCCAGCGCAGCCTCCAACACGGCCCCTACGTCAACCGCTACCTACGCCCAGACGGCCTCCCCGGCAGTGAGGGCGCCTTCCTCGCCTGCTCATTCTGGCTGGCCGAAGCATTGGCCCTGGTCGGTCGCGCAGACGAAGCCGCCCACCTCATGGGGCAGCTGGTGGCCCTCGCCAACGATGTCGGCCTTTTCAGCGAAGAGGTCGACCCCACCACCGGAATGTTCCTCGGCAACCTGCCCCAGGGCCTGTCCCACCTGGCCCTGATCAGCGCCGCCTGCGCGATCGGCGAGGCGGCACGATGAGCATCTGGGCCGCACTGGCTGGCGGACTCGTCGGCACTCTTATCCTGACCACTGGCCTGCGCGCAGCCAACGCCGCCAACCTCTCCCGCATCGACCTGCCGTTCCTGCTCGGCACCGCCTTCACCAGCAACCGGACCCGCGCCAAAGCCATCGGCTACGGCGCGCACTTCGTCAACGGCCAGATCTTCGCCCTGCTGTACTACGCCGTCTTCGCTGCCATCGGCTACAGCAGCTGGTGGCTGGGCACCATCTTCGGCCTCGTTCATGGCCTGTTCGCCGCCACCGCGCTCGTCAATATCCTGCTGCCCCTCATTCACCCGCGCATGGGCACACCCCACACCAGCGCCCCCGACGTCGCGCTGCTGGAACCACCCGGCTTCCTCATGCTCAATTACGGCCGCGGCACACCGACCGTCACGCTCGCAGCACACCTCGCCTACGGCACCATCGTCGGAGGGTTCCTCGCATGGCCTGACTGAGGGAGCTCTCCGGACGGGAACGGGTCAGGAACGGGGTGCCGTCGCAGAATCACGGGCTTCCGTCGCCCCCTGACTGCCCGGCCAGAGGGATCTCACCCGAACCAGCGATGGCACCACACCTGTTGCACCGTCGCGGGGGCCCTCGAGGAAGCCCGGTTCTTCGCCCGGCAGGACTCGCGGCACGAGGACCTGGCCGACGACATCCGCGGCCGAGCGGAGCTCGCGGGAGTGGGAACGCCTCGCCCAGTTGCTCACCGCTGCGGTGCCGGGCACCGTCTACGGCCGGACCCCGATGACGTCGTCCAGGCCGAGCTCGCCACCCAAGCAGCGGCTGCCGCCGCCCGGGACGAACTCACCCGGCGGGCCGGCTCGTACGTGCCGAAGGACGTTGACGCGTGGCTCGCCCACGCCCTGGCCGCGCACCTCGGGCACTACGCGGATCCCGCCGCCGTGCGCCGCCGCCGATCTTGCTGGCAGCTTCTGGAACGGCGCCACAGCCACCGGCCCGGTTCGGCCCGGTGGGGAAGAATCCCAGGGTGACTACCGAGACCGCTACGGCCGCGCCTGGTGCGCGCCTCGCAGGCCTGAACGCCTGGTCGACGCCGGCTGGACGCGCCGTGCCCGGAGTCGGCCACCCGCGCCGTCCGGGCCGACGACGGCGACCGGTACGCGGTGTGCCACGGCCACGCGAGGACCGCCCGCCTCCAGATCACCAACGGCCAGGTCCTGCCGGGCATCCCTGCCTGAGCAGTCCGGCCGAACCGTGTCATCTCGCGGGCGGACCCAGCTGGACCCGGCAATCGCCTCAGCTCACTGGGTCCTGGGACCGGTGTTCTCCCTGGGGAACACGGAGCGCGCCAGAAGCTGGGTCCACCTGGGTCACTGGGTCGCGTACCTTCGTGCGGCCGGGTTCTCTGGACCGGTCCCCACGGGCCGGGGCGGCCGATACCGTTGAAGCAGACGCAGTTCCGCCCTCCTGGAGCCCTCGATGAGTGAACAGCCGGTCCCCGCCGACCACGTCCGGCAGCAGCTGGAGCCCGCGGCCGCCGACGCGGTCCGCGCGTACGCGGCCAAAACCCGGGAGAACGCCGACCAGTTCGCCGCCGTCCTGGAGGACATCGCGGAGAACGGGCTTCCCTCGGTGGAGGGCTGCACGCCGTGGGAGGAGCTCCGCGAGACCCACCTCGCCCGGCTCGCCGCGCAGCGCCCCGCCGTGGCCTGATGCCGGCGGGGCACGGGCCTCGCCGCGCCCGTATCGCCTTCTCCGACTCCGCCGCGAAGCAGCTTGAGAACATCGCCAGCGAGGCGGGGATCCACGCCGTGGACCGCGCCCTGGTCGTCATCTCCGTCGACCCGGACATCGGTGAGGCGATCCCCGGCGACGCCGTCGGCCCCCAGCTCCGCCAGATCTTCATCTCCTCCGTTGCTGGACTCAGGGGATCGGAGGGACAGGCCAACTACGCCGCGAGCAAGGCAGCGCTCGTCGGCCTCACCCGGTCCCTCGCGAGGGAGTTGGGCCCTCGGGGTATCACGGTGAATGCTGTCGCTCCGGGGTTCATACCGACGGACATGACGAAGGGGCTCACCCAGAAACGACAGGACGAGATCGTCGCGGACACTCCGATGCACCTTGGAGGCGACCCCAACGAGGTCGCCTCCGCGGTGCAGTGGCTGGCTTCGCCCGGAGCAGGGTTCGTCACCGGGGCCGTGATCCCCGTGGACGGCGGCCTGGGCATGGGGCATTGACGCATGCGAAAACCGGGCCTCATCCCGTTGATGGTCAGCATCTTCACTGTCGACCTGGGAACGAGCATGACCGCCGTCGCTCTTCCCCTGCTCCTGATCCGCGACTACGGAACCACGTTGGCCGCGGGTCTGACCCTGGCCATCAGGCTGGTTCCCAGCATTGTCGCCGGGCCGATCGTGGGCAGGCTCCTGGCCAGGCGGGATCCACGCCGTATCGCCGTGATCAGCTCGCTCCTGTCCGCGCTGTTCGCCGCGCTCATCCCGGTGTGCGGGGCGCTGTGGCAGATCCAGATCCTCACGCTCGGCATCGGTCTCACGGTGATGCTCGCGGGCCCCGCCCGGCTCGTCCTGCGTCCTGCGGTGGTGAGCGAAGGCGACGAGCGGCGCGGCAACGGCCTGCTCATGGCCGCTCAGCGGGTGTCCACCCTCTCCGGTCCCCCGCTGGTCGGCGTCATCATCGCCATCGGCTGGCCGCTGTGGGTCGCCTTCCTCCTCGAGGCGGCGACGTCACTCGTCGCGGCGGTCATGATGCTCCGGGTCCCGCCCTTGCCGCCGGCCGTGGGCGAGGAAGCCGAGTCCACGGGCGCCAAGGACCGCAGGGGGCTCAGGACGGCTTACGTCACCAGCACCCGGGCGCTCCTGCGCGTCATCTCGGCCGACGCGTTCATCCGCGGCGCGACCCTCACCTCGTTCAGCTATCTCCTGGCTGTGACGCTCGGCCGGATGATGCTGGTCGTCATGGGGGCGCAGCACTACTCCGAGATCTCCGGGTTCTACGGCTGGATGCTGGCCGCGATGGGAGTGGGCGGTCTGTGCGGAAGCCTGCTCATAGCGCGCTTCAAGCGGAGCAGCACCGGCACCCTCTACGTCGCCGTGATGCTGATCGAGGCGGTGGGGTGGCTGTCCCTGCCGTGGCTGCCGAACTTCTCCACCGCGATGGCCGTGATGGTCACCATCGGGATCATGGAGTCGGCCGGCTATGTCCTGTACTACGCCGAGGTCCAGATCCGGATCCCACGCTCCGTCATGGGCTACTACTACGCCGCGCTGATCCCCGTAGGCGATGCCTGCATGTTCCTGGGGAGCGCCTTCGGCGCATGGCTCGCCGGTACGTCCGTCCCGGCCGCGGCAATGATCGTGGCCAGTGTGATGGGAATTCCGATGCTCCTTACCGCTCGCTGGTACTTCGCACCGCCGGGCGACATCAGCGAGACCGTTTCGATGCGCGACGGCGCGAAATCCGCGGAGAGAAGGGAAGGTCATGAGGCGTGAGGGCAAGCTCGACCATCCGCGGACGCCATCCGGCTCCAGCCCGGTGCGGACGTCGCCGCCGTCACCACCGCCCAGATCCGCGACGTCATCCAACGGCTCGTCGCGGCCGGCCAGTGGACCGACGGCGACCCGCACATCCTGGTGGTGCTGGACGCCGGATACGACGCTTGCGCATCGCCCACCTGCTCGGCGACCTTCCCGTCGAGATCCTGGGCCGGATGCGGTCCGACCGGGTCCTGCGGCGCCCGACACCGCCACGCGTCTACGACCCCAAGGGCGGCCGACCACCCAAGCATGGCAGCGAGTTCGTCTTCGGCGACCCCGCCACCTGGGGTTCCGAGCAGGCCGTCACCGTGACCGACACCCGTCGCTATGGCAAGGCGACCGCGCAGGCCTGGAACAGGCTTCACCCGCGGCTGACCAAGCGGGCAGCCTGGCTCGACCATGAGGGGCCGCTGCCCATCATCGAAGGCACCGTCATCCGGCTGACCGTCGAGCGTCTCCCATCCGGCGGCGACAACAAGCCAGTCTGGCTGTGGTGGTCCCGAGTCGACGCGACCCCGGCGGATGTCGACCGCTGCTGGCAGGCGTTCCTGCGTCGCTTCGACCTTGAGCACACGTTTCGTCTTTTCAAGCAGACACTCGGGTGGACGAAACCACGGTTGCGCAGCCCGGATGCGGCGGACCGCTGGACCTGGCTGGTGATCGCCGCTCACACCCAACTGCGGCTTGCCCGGCCTCTGGCGGTCGACCTTCGGCCGTGGGAGAAGAAGGCCGAGCCGCACAGGCTCACCCCAGCCCGGGTCCGCCGGGGGTTCCGGAACCTTCACGCGAAGAGCCCTTCACCAGCGAGTGCACCGAAACCCTCCCAGCCCGGCCCGGGACGCCCGGCAGGTTCGAAGAACCATCGCTCAGCGGCCCGCCACGACTTGGACGCGTCCTGGCCACGGGCGAGGCTTACACACGCCCCTCACACCACAAGAAGGGCACCAAGCCACGACGCGCGGGGTGAACAACACAGCGAGGCCGAGGACCTTGCTGTCATCTCTCGTCGATCACGGGCATTGGGCCCCCATCGCTATGCCACTTCTGGATGAAGGTCGGCTGCCGTGTCACATCCACCAGCTCGACGCGGCCGCCAATGCTGTCCAAGCGGTGGTACGCGAAGGGCCGGCCATAGGGGCAGCCGGTGAAGTCAACGGTGAAACCATCGTCCTCCAGCCGCTGAGAACCCTGCTGGACAGAGCTGGTCCAGTAGCCCAGATGGTCGAACCGAGCTCCTTGCGAAGCATCCCAAGGACTCCCTGCAGGCCCCTTGATCAGCTCGATGAATGGTGGTCCGCCGCGGGTGAAGGCGATGCGAAAGTCCCACTCGCCAAGTCGATCAGTTACCGGGGCACCCCACTCGGCTCCCACGGACCTCCCAAGGTCATCCATAGCCCTCTCGATGTCCGGCACGACGAAGCACACATGGTAGAACGCAGTCATCAGCTCATGATCGAGCAGATGCCGAAGCCGTGTCTGCTGGTTTCCGGGGTCGGACGTTAAACGACAAGCTCAGTCATGCAGTTTGCCGAGGGCCTGTCGGATCGGCAGGCTGCGGACGCGGTGCGCGGACGTTTGGACTCGAAGTACTTGCTGGGGCTGGAGCTGGCCGATTCAGGCTTCGACCACTCGGTACTCACCGAGTTCAGGGACCGGCTGATCGCTGGAGACGCCGGGATCGAGCTCCTGGACCGGGTCCTTGAGGCCGCCGCAGATCACGGCTTGCTCAAGGCCGGTGGCCGTGCACGCACGGACTCCACGATCGTGCTGTCCGCCGCCCGGCAGATCAACGGGCTGGTGCGGCTCGGTGAAACTCTGCGCGCCGCGTTGAACAGCGTGGCGGCCCACGAGCCGGAGTGGCTGGCCGGGTGGGTTCCGCCGGAATGGTTCGACCGGTACGCGATCCGGTTTCCTCGTCGCCCGCGGCATGTCCCAGGGCGGTCACCGCGGTCACCAACCAGGAGGCGGAGACGTCCGATTCAGCTTCGGTCGGGGGTCGGCGCGGCTGCATCCGGCCATTGACGGCTCAAGCGGCACACCCGACAGGTTCGTTGTCGCGTCACCACGCCCCTCACGCTGGGCCCCTTGTTGCGGCAAGCACCTCGAACATTGGAACTAAGCCACTTAACAGATTAGTATCCGCTCGAGTCTCCGCACGGTCGATCACCCGCCCGGGGTGGCAACGGAGGCGACCGCCATGGCCACCACTCAGGTGGCGCCGGGGAGCACGTCTCCCTCCCACTGGCGGCCAAGGGAGAAGGAGCTCGCCTCAGTGGCGTCCCACCGTCGTCCTAAGCAGCCGAACTCGAGCTATGCGACCGCGCTCACTGTGACAGCGGCAGCGGCCGTTGCTCTGTCCACGCAGTCGGCCTCGGCCGACCCCTTGCCCGATCCCAAGGCGAAGGGTGTCAAGGCGCAGGTCGACCGGCTGTACGAAGAGGCGACGCAGGCCACCGAGAAGTACAACGGGGCGAAGGAGAAGGCCGACGACCTGCAGAAGCAGGTCAAGAACCTGCAGGAGACGGCCGCTCGCAAGCAGAGCGAGCTCAACGAACTGCGCGACCGACTGGGCACCATGGCCGCCGGCCAGTACCGCAGCGGTGGTCTCGACCCCTCCGTGCAACTCCTGCTTTCGGAGAACCCCGACACCTACCTCCGCAAGGCCTCGGACATCGACCGGCTGAACACGCGGCAGGTCACTCTGCTCCAGCAGTTCATGTCCCAGCAGCGCGCGCTGCAGCAGCAGCGCAGCCAGGCCACGGAGAAACTCAGAGACCTTGAGGACACCCGCAAGGAACTGAGCAGCAGGAAGCAGGAGATCCAGGGCAAGCTCTCCAAGGCCCAGCAGCTCCTCAACACGATGACGGCCGCAGAGCGGGCCCGGATCGCGGCCGCAGAGGATCGCGCCAACCGGTCCAGCGACCGCGTCGATCTCGGCAATGAGGCCAGCGCCTCGCAGCGCGCGGCCGCCGCCTTCAACGCTGCCAAGAGCCGGGTCGGTATGCCCTATGTGTGGGGAGCGTCCGGACCGAGCTCCTTCGACTGCTCCGGGCTGACGTCCTGGGCCTTCCGCCAGGCCGGCGTCTCCATACCCCGAACCTCACAGGCGCAGGCCAATGCCGGAACCCGTATCAGTTCCCTCGGCGCACTCAAGCCCGGCGACCTCATCATCATGCGCAGCGACCTGAGCCATGTGGGCTTCTACGCGGGGAACGGACAGATTCTGCATGCCCCCAAGCCGGGAGCGCAGGTACGGTACGAGTCCATCGCGCGCAGCGGAATGCCCTTCATGTGGGGCGTTCGCATCAGCTGATCAGCCGTGCCGTCTCATCCGAGGCCGGGTGGGCAGACGAGCAGCAGGGGAAGCAGCGGGACGGCCGCAGTTACAGCGACAGCGGCTCCACGCAGTACGGGGTGCGGTGCTCTGTGTCGTCCCAGAACCCTGCGCATGCGGATCACGGCACTGTTTCCCCCGACCGAGAACGCGCCCCTCGGAGCTCGTGCGGTGGCCATCTCGTACATGGCCGCGGCGAACACATCGTGCGACTGGCTCCGTACGGCACGGTCGTCCGCGATCATCTCGAGCAGCAGCGCTGTCTGCTCCTTGGCGTGATGCGCCAAGGGCAGCCATCGGAACACCGCGGCGAAAGCCTCCGCAGTGGCCAGGGGGAGATGGTGCCGGCCTGCCACATGTGCCCGTTCGTGCTCCAGGACGGCGTGGAGCTGCTCCGGTGACAGCCTCTCGACCGCCGCGTCACTGACGACGATCCTGGGGCGTCTACCGGGAAGGCAGTACGCCGCGGGCACACCGTACGCGAGGACCGTCGCCCGCAGGGCATCGGAGTGACGACCGACCACGTCCAACGTCTCGCGGTGACGGGTACGCGCGCGGCGGGCCCGTAGGGCATGGAATGTGAAGCTGCTTGCCAGAGCCAGCAGGACGCCCGCCGGCAGCACGACGGCCAGCTGCTCCACCGTGCCAGGGTCTGGTTTCCCGGCGCCCGCGGGCAGACCGCATGCGTGGAGCAGCCCGATGAAGCCGGCGTGGAGGTGCTCGGTTGGCGTCGCCAGGTTGTAGGCGAGAAGACCTGCGGCGACCGAGAACGAGAGAGCGAGCGCCTGCCAGACCGCTGCCGCCAGTACCGGTGCCCGGTGCGGCCATGTGCTGCGCAGCATCAGGTGCGGTGCCGCGACGCCAACGGTCGCCATGTAGCCGATCAGCGCGGGCGCGGCGTTCACTCCATGCCCTGCCGTTTCACGTTCCGCAGCGCTTGGCGCAGGGCGTCGACTTCGTCCTCGGACATGTTCTCGACGAAGTGGAGCAGGGCGGCCGGGCGGTCCTTGCTGGTATCAAGGCCATCCTCCATGAGCGCGGCGGCGTAAGCTTCGCGGCTGCGGACCGGCGTGTAGAGCCAGGCCCTGCCCTGCTTGCTGCGCACCAGCCATCCCTTGCCGTGCAGGATGTTCGTCACGGTCATCACCGTGCTGTACGCGATCGGGCGGTGCTTGTTGATGTCGTCGACGACCTCGCGGACCGTCGCCGGGCGGTTCCACGTCCACAGGCGGTCCATGATCTCCGCCTCGAGTTCCCCCAGCCGCCGCATGGCCCGTCTTCCTTCCGCTCCACTGTTCGCGGCTCCATAGTAGGTCCCGGGCGCCCTTGCCCCTGCGGCTGAGTGTGCCTCTGCGCAAGGCTCATGAAGGCGGGGCATTCCGCAGGCGGCGCCGTCCGTATCGGGTCATGCCGCGTGGCTTGAAGACCGACAGTGCCACGGCCACCAGGAGCACCACCAGCGCGGCACCTGCGTCGGCGACGAGCTGGATCCGCATGCCGCCGAGTTCGCCGTCCGACAGAGTCGCCTGTCTGACAGCATCGGCCATGTGACCGATGGGCTGCATGTGGACGAGCAGCACCACGGTCGCCAGAGCAGTGATGAGGAGCTTGATCAGCACCCAGTAGTGGCGCGCCAGGCCCCACACCGTCCCCAGCGACTGCACGAGACCGGTGAGGAGGGAAGCGAGACTGAGCGGCACGATCACGAGCCATCCCGTCAGTTCCATCGAGAGGTACGCCGCTCGCACCGTCTCGGAGTCCTGACCGTTCAAACCGGCGAGAGCGAGCACGAGGAAGACGGCGACCGCGCCGATCCAACCGATGGAGAAGGTGACATGGGCGGTCAGCGCGATCTTGCGCAGGCGCGGGGGCATGGTCATCACGGCGTGTGCCCCACCATGCCGCCGCCGGCGAGGTGGATCGCGACGAACAGCACGACCACGGCGAGGACGACCCCGCCGAACACCTTCACCCAGCGAGGCGCACCGCCCTCGTCAGGCGGCTCGGGTGAGGAGAGCGGCTCGGTCATGGTGTGGCCTCGTCTCTGTCCATGTCGTGCAGCGGCAGCTCTACTCAAGCATTTTACGAGACACACTGTCTATGTCAGAACCACACCGTCCCCAGGCGAACAGGACGCATACTGGGGCGGTGCCCAAGCTATGGAACGAGACGGTCGAAGAGCACCGCCGCGCTGTGCGGGACGCGATCCTGGACACGACGGCGAAGCTGGTGGCAGGACACGGCCTCCGGTCAGTGACGATGTCGCAGATCGCCACCGAGACCGGCATCGGCCGGGCGACCCTCTACAAGTACTTTCCCGACGTGGAAGCCGTCCTCCTGGCATGGCACGAGCGCCAGGTGACCGCGCACGCGGCCCGGCTGACCGAGGTGCGCGACCGGGCCGGGACACCGCTGGAGCGGCTCGAAGCGGTGCTGGAGGCCTACGCGTTGATCGCGTACGAGCGTCACGGCCATGGCGATGAACTGGTCGGCATGCTCCACCGGGGCGAGCACGTCGCCAGGGCACACCAGCACCTCCACAGCATCGTCCACGACCTGCTGGCGCAAGGTGCCGCCGCCGGCGAGCTCCGCGATGACGTCGCGGCCGACGAGTTGGCCGACTACTGCCTGCACGCACTCACCGCGGCCGGATCGCTGCGCTCCAAAGCGGCGGTCCGCCGCCTGGTGGAAGTGACTCTGGCAGGACTGCGCCCCGAGCACTGATCGCTCAGGCGCCGCCCGGCGCGGACTTCGCGCCGTGGATGGTGAGGTGCTTCATGAGGAAGTCCCAGACGGCCGGCGCCACGGTTCGCGCCAAGTCGTCCGCGGTCTGCATCGCCGCCGTCAGAGCGACCGAGGCCAGGAGGCCGTGGGGCAGGATCTCGGCCACGTCCTGAGCCAGGGCAGCCGGGTGTCTGACATCGGCACCGGGAATGATCAGTGTCGGAACGGTGATCGAGCGGAGATCTTCCACGCTACGGAAGGCCCGGTCCCGTCCGATGGCGCACGCGGCGGCAATGCTCGCCGGGTCCGAACGCGGAATGGCCTCCCGTACGAGCGATCCGATCAGAGGCATGAGCTCAGGCAGGATCGGCGCCCAAGCCGCCTCGACGCCTTCGGCGAGGACGCGAGCGGCGAAGCTCTCCATCATGGTGGCCTCGGCCGCCTTCGCGGAATCGTCCTCGATGTCCTCGACACTGATTACGACAGCGGCCCGAATGCGTCCCGGATAGGCCGCAGCCGCACGCAGGGTGATCGTTCCGCCGAGACCGGTACCTCCCACTGCCGCCCGCCGCAGATCGAGGTGATCGAGGAGCGCACCCACGTCCTCGGCGTACTGCGCCCAGGTGTGGCGCGCAGGGTCGGTACAAAGGGAGCGACCGTAGCCGCGGACGTCCGGCAGGACGACGGTGTACGTGTCGGCGAGCCGATCGGCCAGTGGCAGGAGGCTCCGGTGATCCGGTCCCCCGCCGTGAAGGAGGACGAGGACCGGCCCGCCGCCCGTGGCCACCGCGTAGAGGGGGCAGCCGTCACTGCTGTGATAGACGAACTCGTGCATGCGGATTCCTGGTGGAGTGGCGCCCGGTACGGATGGACATGACGCTGCTGCCGGCCCCGGTCCCGGGGACGGCAGCAGCGCATGGACGGCTCAGGCCGCCCGGCCGGTCAGCTCGTAGCCGGCGTCGTCGACAACTTTGGCGAACAGGGCGTCGTCGGGCTCGTCGGAGGTGGTGACGGCGACCTGACCGGCGCTCAGGTCCACCTCGACGGACAGGACGCCACTGAGGGCTCCGATCTCCTTCGTGAGCGTGGCCTTGCAGTGACCGCAGGTCATGCCGGCGACGTTGTAGACGGTGGTGCGGCCGTCGACAACTGCTTCTGCAGCCGCGCCGGTGGAGCAGCTTCCGTCGGGGGTGCAGCAGGACATGGGTTCCTCCAACTATGAGGCTATACCCCTAGGGGGTATAGCTTGGCTCGTCCATGTATACGCCCACCCCGTACCGCTGGCAAGTGGTCCGACTGGCCTCTCAAGAGGTGAAGTGGCCATCAGGCTGCGGCCGGTGGACGGTGAAGCCGACGCGCTCACCGCGCCGCAGCATGCCATCGAAACCGCGGTGTACGACGCCGTCCGCGAGGCCGTCAGCAGACGGGGAACCTCGGCCAGCGTGTGCGGCATCTGACCGTGCGTGTCCTCTAATACGTGTTGTCGCCACAACCGGTCACACAGAATCGCCGTGACCGAGACAGCCTCGGGATACGTCACCACGTCCCGGGCGAGCACCGCTACCTCATCCTCGGGGAGATCGGCACCGACGCCGTCCTCGCCGTGCCGGCCAGGACCAGTGAGGTGCGCCTCTTCGAGCTCGGCAACGGCAGCATGTCCCAGGCCCGCCTCGCACGTGAGGTCTGGGACTGCGAGCGCTACGCCGGGCACCGCGTCTGGGAAGGCGCCCGCGGCACGATCGGCGGCACGTTCCCGTTCTGGCAGCGCCACCGCTACACCCGCTCGCAGACCTTCCCGCGGCTGCACGTCGTCCTGGCGGGCAAGGAGGAGCACCTGCTCGACAACCGCCTCCAGGCGCTCACCGCCGACGTGAAGGGGATCGCCGTCGCGGTGTGGGTGAACACCCTGCCCCGGCTCCAGCGCGGCGAGCCCTGGTACGAGATTGGCATCGACGACCCGGACCGGCGCCGCCGGCGCTACCCCGAGCCCACCGGCCGCTGACGCCGCGCACGACGCCGGGCATGCCCTTACGCATGAAGGGCTTGCCCGGCGTTCGGCCCGGTGGGCGGAACGGCACCGAAGTTGCCGCGCCGCCCGGCGGGATGACGAGGACCGCGCGGCGATCAAGGCCGTTCGGCTGCTTGCTCAGGGTCGGACACTTGGTGCCCGGGCCTGCCTGCTGTCCAGACCGGGGCCGGGATGTCGGTCTCCCCGCGTACGCTCGGATCGCCCGCCATGCCCTCAACCCAGGAGACCTCGGTGACCGCACAGGAGCCCCGCATCAACCCCGACTTCAGTCGCGGAGGAGGGGACTCCCCGGCACCAGTGATTCCCGGATGCACGCGCGTCGAACGACAGGTCACAGCACGCGGCGCGTCTGCGGATGAACTCGAAGCCCTCGGCTTGCCCAGGTACGCCATGCTTCCAGTCGTGGTCTACGAGGCCATTCAGTACGACCAACACGGCAACGTCCTGGCGGCCACGACCACCGTCGTCCGTTCCCAGCATCCGACCCCCGAGGGCTGGGAGCTTTCACCCCGGGGCGGCGACTGATCACAGCCGGAACAGGATGACGAAGCCTCCGAGGCCCAACCGGTCCCGGAGGCTTGCTTCCTTGCTCCGCAGCCCCGTTCAACGAACGGGGCCCGTCGACGTCACGCCACAGCGGCCTGCTTCGCCAGCGCCGCGAGCGGGGAGCGCCGGCCTTTGGGGACCGCGCGCAGCTGCGCCCAGTCGACCTCCGGGTGTGCGGCGGGCAGTGCGTCGACGTCGGCGGACCGGTAGAGCGCGACGTCGACGGCCCCGGCCCGGCTCGTGCCGAAGCGGACCTCGATCGCGGAATGCGGCACCGGCACGGCGCCACGCCGCAGCGCCGGCCGGGGCTGCGGCACGTCGCCGCGGCCGGGGGCCACGACGGAGGCGACCAGGCGACGGTACGACGACCACCGGGACGGCGCCGGCGGCACGCGGCTGGCGGGCGGGGACGACCCCGGCACCGCCACGCGCTGTGGTCCCAGCCGTATACAGGGACTGCAGTGGCCGACTGGACGGCCACCGAACTGCGCGATTCGACGATGACGGACTCCACGCCCCGGCCACCGCAGTCCCGGATCACCGCCAAGCACACGGTCAGCAACGGACGAGACGTCCAAGAACGTCCACCACACTACTGGCGGCAGCGCGAGCCTGTAGAGAGCGGGTGGCGAGGTCTTCCTCGTCAGAAGCCTGATGGAGAGTGAAGGTCGCGTCCACCAACTCGGCAAGCCGCTCGCGTGCCTCGCTACTATCGGTGAGCAGCTGGACTTCGGCCAGCGCTGCGATGACCGACGAGCGGGCTTCCAGAGCGGCGTCCGCAGCTGCCTTCCTCTCCGCAGGTTCCGCCTCGCGGGCCCCCCAACGGTCGTACTGCAGGCGGCGCAGTATGGTCTTCGCTGCAAGCAGGCGAGCGGTGGCTTGACGAAGTTCGCGTCTGCTCTCGGCCGTCAAGCTTTCCGCATGGAGCCTTTTGGCCGTGTGGGACTGCAGACCATGCGACACAACAGCGCCCAGCAGGGTGCTGGTGACGGCGATGATTCCTACCCAGATTTCCATGGCTCTGCCCTGCCACCAGACCGGCCCGAAGATGCCGCTCGTCCCCCTCGTTGGCCGGAAACCGAGCCCACGTCGGCAAACCGGAGTGACCCAGCCGCCTGAGGCACCCGGCAGACGCCCCCAGCCCGGCCGAAACGGCACGGCCAGGCGGGCGCGACACGGCGAGGCGGCGGAGAGTTCGGCGACAGCGCACACGAAATCAACGGCCGGTTTCGACGACTGGTTACCAGGGTCCGCTCACACATCCCCACGGCCGCGGCTGTGATCGCCGGCATCACCAACCTGAACAAGCTGCTGGACGGGACAAGGCTGGACGGCCCAGCTCCAGCCTCACGCTCGAACACGACCTGGCCAGACCACGCTTGCCGCGGTGAGGTGGCGGCACTGTACCCAGAGAAGGCAGGCGGTAGCGGAGTTGGGACGCGCAGCAGGCCTGCGGAACCGGCCCCAGGCCGTGTCACCTGCTCCGCAGGAAGATCACCATGGCTCGATCCTCTCAAATGATCGAGTCCCTACCGAACCCGGAACGGTTCAGGCCCACGGTCCAGGTGCCGGACGCAGGGCACAGGAGAGTTGTCTCTCGGTTCACCTGCGGGGAGGAAGGGGCGGTTCCGCGTAACGTGCGATCGACCGCGGAACCGCCCGGCCGTGTGTCCTGTCAGAGACGGCCTTCGCTCGCAACGCTACAGCGGCGTCGTCGGCCCGGCATGACGGAGTTCGGCCGGTCGAGCCCGACGCTTCAGGCTCTCGGTCACTTCCCGTCGGTTCGACCGGCCAGGTATGTGTCGCGCAGGTACTGGGTGATCACCCGTGAGGGGTTCACGTGGAAGCCCAGCCGCTCGGTGTCCTGTGCGCAGCGGGCTTCGACGTGCGTCCATTCGTCGTCGCCTGCCCGCAGGCTCGTGCTCGGCTTGGATTCCGGCTTCCCGCCTGTCGTGGGGCGCGGTGCCCGGGCCGGCTTGAGCGGTTCGAGTTCGCCGGCGATGTACTTGGCGGCGCAGGCCGAAACGGACGCATTGAACGGCCCGGTGGTCGTTGCAGAAGCGGCCGGCATCTTATCGAGGGATCGGATCGAGATCGATCTCAGCATCCCGGTGAAAGAAGATCCGGAACCTGGGCCCGACGCATGGACATCCCGCCAGTAGTGCATGGGTGCTGTCACGAGCCTGCCGACTGAGGCTCGCGGCGTGCGCTGGCGGCGGGCCGGGCGCTGCAAGGGGTCACCGGCTCCCATTCCTGCAGCGCGAGAGCGAACTCGGTTCGCGCGTCGAGCCGTGCCTGCACCCACAGTTCGGTGTCCGGCAGCTCCTCACGCCGCTTCCGCGTGTCTAGGATCCGCGACTTCGTGAGCACTGGCTCCTGCGGAAACTCTGGAATCCGCGCTCATTGAGCAGCAGCCGAGTCGGGGGATGGTGAGCAATCGGCGGTTCTCCGCGATCGGGTCGGTGACAGCGAGTGAGCTATCCATGGGCGTACTGAACGCCGTTTTCGCTCACCGGGCTTCATCAGCTCTGTGGGAGTCGGCTCATGTGCTCGCGCCGAGATGGCGAGAACCGGCTTCGAGCCGTATGAGGACATTCACGGTCGGGCAAGTGCGGCCTACGATGCGGGCGGGGCCGCAGGCCGGGATGCCGACGGCCGGGGTTGCGAGTAGGGAGGGGGCTGCGGGAATGAGCACTCCTGGCCAGTCTGTCTCGTTCGTGCGGCGTGCGCTTTGCCGGCTTGGGGTCCACGCGTATCGGCGCGTCCTGGCCGACGTGAGCAGTCGCGCTTCGGAGCCGTGCCTTCACGAGTGGCGGTGTGTGAGCTGCGATCGGCTGCAGCGTTCCGGTGTGCTGCACGAGTACGGGCGCGCGGAATCGAGGGATCCATCGTGCCGGAAGGTTGTGGCCTGCGTTCGCTGCGGACACGAATCCGCGTGGGTCCGGCACACGCACGACCTCGTGGCAGTGAACGGCCTCCCCGTGCCGCAGCGCCCGGATTATGTCACCCCGAACCGCAGGGCCAGGCCCTGCGACTTCGCACAGATCTGTCGGCGATGCGGCGAGACAGACCGCGAGGTCGTCACCGAACACGACTGGGATGACCCGTGGTGGGGAGGCAGGTGCCGGCGATGCGGCCGGCGGTGGGTTGACGACGGGGACTGATCGGCCGGGCCGCCGGGAAACCCGTCGGCGCGTGAGCCTGCGGCCGCTGCAGCTGCCCGTCTCAGGTGCGAGCCGGCGGCGACTCTTCTGCCCGGCCCCGTAGGAGACACGGAATCCTCGGCGCGCCCGCGCGAGCCATTCCGACAGACGTGAACGTCGCCGCCGCCACCGTGGCGGCGGCCGTGAACGCGACAACCAGCCAGACACCCCCGACCGGGGCGTTCGTCTGCGGCTGGGCGAACCGGCGCCGCGTACACCACGAGCCCGTCGCCTGCCGCCGCGTCGGCCGGGCACGCCTCGCCCAGCGAAATGAAGTCCGACTCCCTGAGGGTCCGTTCGAGTTCAGTGCCGTCGAGCCGCGCCAGCGAGCACTCCCACCCACCGCCTGGTGAGGCCACCACGCGGGAAGGAGCACTGCCCCGACCTGCGAGCGGTTACCTCATGTCGTACCGACCCGCGTAGGAAGCTCGAGCACGACTCCCTCCGGAAGATCGCAAGAACCTGCGGATGGCAACTACTGAACATCGCTAATGCTCATGACCACGCGGAAATGCTCACGAGACTGCGGATCCTGGAGCCGGCGCGCCAGCTCGGTGTCCGACAGGTCCTGATGCCGCTTCCTTGTGTGTAGGGTCCGCGCGCCGCTGAGCACTGCATAGTGGGGAAGCGGCGGAATCCGGACCGAACGAGCAGCGATTGCGGCGGCGATTGGTGCGCAATCGGCCGAGCCTCGGTGAGGCGAACGGTGACGCTTTGTGATCGCGTTGTCTCCCGGCGCGCGCCGGTGCCGGCCCCGTTCGATGGCTGTCATTCCGGGAGAGCTGCGACTCGTATGAGCGATGCCCGGTCCGCCGCATGGCGGGCCGGGCATCCGGGTGGGGTCAGTTACGGAGGCTGCCCTTCCATACGGCGACGACGGAGGGCCGGGGATGCTGTCTGGTCCGTCGGGCCACTGGGAGGCGGGCTTCTCGGCGGTGGCGCCGTCGAGTTCGCCGGGGTGCTGGACGGCGATCAGGGTGCGGTCGTCGGTGATGATCGGGCCGCAGGTCTCGGCGCCCTTGGGGACGGTCAGGAACTGTTTGACGCGGCCGCGGTGGGGGCCCTTGACCGGGACGGCGAAGAGGCCGTCGTGGGCTCCGAGGGCGGCGCCGTCGGTGGCGAGCCAGAGGTTGCCGTGCTCGTCGAAGGCGATGTTGTCGGGGCAGGAGATCTGGCTGACCTGGTTCTTGTCGAAGCCGGCGAAGTAGGTCGAGGGGTCCTTGGGGTCGCCGCAGACGAGCATGAGGCGCCAGGCGAAGGACGTGGCGGCGGCGTCGCCGCGGTGTTCGTCGAGTTCGAGGATGTGGCCGTGCTTGTTGCCGTTGCGCGGGTTGGCCTCGTCCGGTCCGGTCTTGCCGGCCGCGCCGCGGTCCTTGTTGTTGGTGAGGGCGACGTAGAGGCGGCCGGTGTGGGGGTGCGGCTCGACGTCTTCGGGGCGGTCCATCTTGGTGGCGCCGGCCTTGTCGGCGGCCAGGCGCGTGAAGACGTACACCTCGTCGGCGGTCATGCCGGGGATGTGGGAGGTGTTGCCGGTGGCGAGCGGGATCCAGGTGCCGGAGCCGGCGAAGTCGCCGTCCTCGGGGAGTGTGCCGGTGCCGTCGATCTCGGCGGCGGGGCTGTCGCCGGTGAACTTGGCGACGTAGAGGGTGCCTTCGTCGAGGAGGCGCAGGTTGTGCTCGCGGGCGGTGCGGCTGTCGCCCTTCTTGAACCGGTTCGTGGAGACGAACTTGTAGAGGTAGTCGAAGCGTTCGTCGTCACCCATGTAGAGGGCGACTCGGCCGTCGCAGGTCAGCCGGGGCTCGGCGGCCTCGTGCTTGAACCGGCCGAGCGCGGTGCGCTTGCGCGGAGTGGAGTCGGGGTCGTACGGGTCGATCTCGACGATCCAGCCGTGCCGGTTGGCCTCGTTGGCAGACCGCGGACCTGCCCACGGCTGTATGACGGCTGTGCCAGGGGCAGTCGTCAGCGCGAATGGGCACCGGCGGCCAGGGGAGGTTCCGGTGTCCTCGGCTGCGAGGGAAGCTTCCCCGCTCCTCGGTGCGACGGGCGGATGCCTCCGATGCGCCACGGCGTTCTGGGCAGGTGCGGGCCTGGCCGGCCTGGCCGCAGCGTTCGTCTTCCGGGTACGCAGGAGCGACCTGGAGCTACTCAGCGGGACAGCGGGCGGTCGGCCCGGACAGGGCCCAGCCGCAGCAGATCCGGTACGAACCGGCACAAGGGGCGGCCCGTACCCAAGGCCCCGCACCGCATCAATCAGGCGGGCGAGGCCTGCGCCGTCTCAGTAGTCGTCGGACGGGCCGAGCTCGCCCTCCTGCTCCCACTCGCCGTCATCGTAGAAGCGGTTGTCGACCGCGTCGCACACCACGTCGTCGGCGACGCCGCGCTCGGCCAGGATGCTGCGCGCCCTGTACTCGCCCCAACTCGTGGCGTACCAGGAGTCGTCCGTCTCCTCCAGGTCGCGTGCGATTTCCTCCAGCGCACAGGTGCGCAGCGGCTCCGGCAGACCGTCGAGCGCCGGAACGGCATCAGCGGACAGCTCTTCGAGATAGTCGATGTCGATCTTTCCGGTGCGCTCGTAGCGCTGTACGTTGCGTTCCGCGACGAGGTCGTCCGGTGAGGCGAGCCCGAACGCGAGCACGGCCGCCGCGGCACTCGCCGCCACGGCACGGGGCAACCACTTCATGCCGTACACCCCGGCCAACATGATGAGGACGATCACCAGTCCGAGCCACAACTCCATGGCTGAGACGGACACTCGCAGCCGGGTCAGTCCGTAGGCGTCGACGTACAGGTCCATCCGGCGCAGCGCCGACGCCACCACGACCAGAGTGAGCACGCACAGCGCACCGAGGACGGCACGGACCAGGGCGCGGTCGCCCGCGGTGGAGCGCGGGGCCCAGCGCGTGGCCAGGGCGATCACGGCCAGCGTCAGCAGGGTCACGAACAGCAGCTGCCAGAAGCCCTGGCGAGCGTATTCGGAGTAGGTCAGACCGGTCTCGCTGAGCACCTTGTCGTAGCCGCCGAAGAGCACGGCGAGCTGGACGGCGATGAACGTGGCGAAGAGCAGGTTGAGGACGACGAGCGGCAGCGCCCATTCCCACCGGGAGCGGGCGCGGCCGGGGCGCATCTCGAGACGGTCCCAGTGCAGGGGAGCGGCGGCGAGGCGTGCCGCCGCGAGCGCGCCGACCAGGCCGAGCAGGAAGAGCAGGAAACGCCAGGGGCCATCGGCGACCGAGGCATCCGGGATCAGGCCGCCGAGGAGATCGGCGAAGGCTGCGTCCGCTCCGGCG
Source organism: Streptomyces sp. NPDC002835 (assembly GCF_053591995.1). Lineage (NCBI taxonomy): Bacteria > Bacillati > Actinomycetota > Actinomycetes > Kitasatosporales > Streptomycetaceae > Streptomyces > Streptomyces sp. NPDC002835. The sequence goes on from NZ_JBSFUW010000041.1 coordinate 28,947, forward strand.
AACAGTGCTCCGAACACGATCACCAGCAACGCCGCCACCGCGCCCGTCCGCAGGACCGGTGCCACCCGCCCGTTCGAGGCAGCGGCGTGGGTGCGCAGTCCACCCCATCCCCAGGCAACGCCGGTACCGAGCGAGCTGGGCAGGCCGAGCGGGCCCAGCAGCACGCCCAGCCAGGTCCGGCCGCCGTTCAGCGCCATGGACGCGAGGGCCAACGACGACACGACGGCGAGGAACGTCGGCCAGCCGGCGTCGCGCAGCGCGGGTACGGAAAGCAGTGCGACGCCACCGAGCGCCCACGCCAGGGTCCACGGGCGCAGTCTGCGGCCGGCGGCCCGGGCGGCGAAATACGCGCCGAGCGCCGCGGGCGCCGCGACGATCAGCAGATTCAGGCCGGCGCCGTCACCCAGCAGAGACGCACTGAACACCGCGGTGGCCAGCACGCACAACAGGGTCGCGACGCTCGCCGCGGCCGGCTTGACGGGGCTGATCCTGGTGCCGTGCGGTGGTGGCGGCCAGGGCGCCGGTCCTGCCCAGGCATTTGAAGGTCCGGTACTGGACCTCGGCGGTGGTGCGTCTTGTACATCTGGCACGGGACCCCCTCCCGACCGGATCGCCCGCCACCGTTCACGGGCGGGTGCGATCCGGTGTTTCGTCGGCGTGCGTCTTTCATGATCAGCTGCACGGCGTGACGGACAGGGTATTCCCGGCGGCACCGGCCGGCCCTCCTGGTACGAGGCTGCAACAGGACCGTGACAGATGAGCCGCCCGACGGTCCGGGAGGATGCTCACATCGGTGGCCATTCCGGGGCGGGGCCGCTCAGCAGATGCGGTCGGGGAGCCGGTCCGGCAACGCCTCCGTAGGCCCCAGCCAGTCGGCGGGCGGCTGCCCGGCCTTGCCGGCCACCACCACGGTCGCTGGTACGCAGCGCCGACGCTCCTGCTCCCGCGCCTCCCCGGCCGACGGAGGGGGCGGGTGCGCCTACCTCGGTCAGGAAGGCCTGTGGACGGTGAGGGACCCGGGAGTGGGCAGGCGGCCGGCCATGGTCGGCTCGTGGATGCCGGCCATCGCGGTGAAGAGTAGGGCGACGGCGAGGGCACCAGGGTCGGGAACACCGATGGCATGGTCGCCGACGTAGCTGGCGCGGCCGCGCCGGGATGCGGTGGCCAGGACCGGTGCCCGCATGCCCCGGCGCCGGCAGTCCCGCAGCAGATCGGCCCACGAGTCCGCTGATTCGCGGTAACCGCCGGCCATGGCGATCAGCTCCTTGGTGCCATCGGCGCGCACGCCCATCAGCACCAGAACGCACGACTTCGCCTCGGCCAGGCGTATGCGCAGGTGGATGTCGTCGGCCCAGACGTAGACGTGGTCCGATTCGGACAGGTCGCGTTCGCCGAACGCCTCGTGGTCGGCCTGCCATTGGGCGGTCAATGCCACGCTGACTGGTCCGCCCACATGATTTTGATCGTGAACGATGCCGTGCTGCGCCGCTGAGTTTGACCCGCCGAGCGCATTCCGTGGCCACCCGACGAGGCCGGAAAACCTTAGCGCCGCAGGCGTGATCCGGCTGTGTCGGCAACCCCAGGCGGCACCGGCCCAGTGGCGTTCACAAGCAGCAAAGATCACCGCGATGATGCTGTGGAATCCCAGGTCCGGATCGTCAAGGGTTGCCGGTAGGTGGCGGTGTCGTCACCTACCAACCTGCGCCACGCTCAACGGCGGCCGCGCCGGACCGGCGACGTCGCCCTGGTCCTGGTCGTGCTCGCCCATGACGCCATCGTCCTCCGCGCCGGTGGGCCGGAACAGGGCGTACGGAAGCATCGGCGCGAGCTCCACCTGACAGGCTCACGGCTCACCACGTCTACCTGAAGATGGTTTTGTTGATCACCAGGTTCTGGCACAGATCTTGGGGGCCGTCGCGGAGGGTTACTGAAGCAGGATCATTTTGCGGAGCAGTTCGAATCCGGCGCGACCGTAGAGCTGCCTTTTGATCTTTTTGATGCGGTTCACGGCTGTCGTAAGGTGCTGCACATGCCAACTGCTGCGATACCTCCTCGCCTCGACGGACTGTGGCGATCGACGGCGGCGGGTGTCGCTTACGCCCCGCAGCAACCGGCAGAATTCCGCCAGGCACGCCGTCGGGCCGTACTGTTCATCGTGCTGGCGTGCCTGATGGCGACGAGCGCGGTCGTGATGTGCGGGACCGTGGCGTCGCATTGGGGCGACGAATACATATGGATGTCGAATCGTTCCGGGTATCGGCCGGTTCGTTCCGGGTATCGGCCGGTCGTGGTCTTCGGGATCGGCCTGCTCCTGTTGGTGCCGGCCGGCTTCAGCATGATGGCCGTGCGGTCCTTGCGCAGGCCCAGGAAGCCGACGCTCGAACTCACCCCGGCGGTGGTGCGGTCGAATATGTACGGTGTCGTCGAAGTGCCGTGGGAAGACGTGGTCGGGGCACGCGTGACGAACGGGCTGCACCTCGATCTCGTCGCCCCGGCCGCCTCCTACCGGATCGCAGGCCGACAACGCTCCGAGGACGAGGCGGCTTCGCTCCGGCTGTACGCTCCGGCCGGTGAGCTGCTCCCGTTCCTGACGTGGCTGCGGGAGCATCCCGAGTCGCGCGCGACGGTCCTCGCGCCGTGGTCGGACCAGGTGGCCGTCATAAGCAGCGAGGGGGAGAAGTGAACCGACAGTACAAGGGCACCGGATACTGGGTGACACAGATCGGCGTCCTGGCGTTTTTCGCGCTCCTGTGCCCCGCCGGGGGCGTCTTCGTCCTCATGAGCAACTCCGAGGACAATGGCGGCGGAGTCATGATGATCCTCATCGGGATCGTCTTCCTGGTGGTCCTGATCGGGATGATCCGCAAGTTCGCGACCACGACGAGGGAGCAACGGGCGGTCTACGCGTGGGCGATCATGCAGCAGCACTCGACGCACGCCTCGGCCCGGGCGGACGTGGCGGCCATGGGCGTGGCCGCGAAAGCCCGAGAGGGAGAACTCTCCCGGGCAGAGATCGAGTGGCTTCAGGCCCTGAGCCCCGACGTTCCCTACCCCGGGCAGCTGCCGCCCGCGACGGGAGCGGACCGGACGGACCCCGGCCGACCCAACTGACAGCCACCGAGCACCACCTGTTCGTGCACGGCCTGGCGAACAGCGCGCCGCTCTTCGTGCAGCTCGCCAGCAACGGCGCCACCAGGCACGCACCGGGGCATGAAGCAGTACGGGCGCCCCCACCGTGTCAGGCCCATTGGGTCTGTCAAACGATCGGCCCTGTCTCACATCCGGCGGTGACGGACGGTGATGTGACGGTGTGGACCCACCGATCAGGGAGCCGCAGGTCAGCACGTTGCAGCGGTCGCCATCTGGAGTCGGCGGCCTGTACGGTGCCCGCCGATGTGAGGCTGGCGTGCCGGGACGCTTCCTCACGGCAGCGCCGACCGCTCGCGAAACATCGAGGTCAGGGCACTGATCGCACGCTCTGCAACTGACGGCGGAAGATTCTCATACTCCGTCACCATCGGATGTGCGACAGGGCCGAACGATTTACAGTCCCGAGCCTCCACGTTTTCAGGGCGGATGAACCCGGGCGGTTGAGGGGCCTGGTGTCCCGCGCATCGTTCGTGCGTGGGACACCAGGCTGTCCTGGCTCAGTTCTTGCCGGTGACCAAGGTCCCGGTCACCGGCCGCTCCGGGCCGGCAGTTGGCCGCAGTCGCCGCCGGCGCACTTGCTCAGCCAGTCGGCGAAGTCGGTGTCGTACTTGGTGCCGATGGTGTCTCGGAGCAGGTTGTGGGCCGCGTCGTACTCGCCTGCGCGGTAGTGGCCGAGCAGGGTGGTCACGTCCTCGGGGTGCGACTGGAGCATATAACGGACGCCCAGATAGCCCCACTGGTAGATGCGGGTGGTGTCTGCGTTGTCGTAGGTGGTTGCGAAGAGCTGGCTGAGCTTGTAGGTGTTCTTGCCTGCCTCTTTGATCGCCCTCTCGTAGGTGATGCTGCGGTAGGAGTAGGAGAGGTACTCGGCGAAACCCTCGATCCACATCACGGTCGGGGTGGACTGCCCGGCGGCGAAGTCGCCGTACATGTCGTAGCGGCCGTCGAGGTAGTGGGTGTACTCGTGGTTGAGGTTCCAGATCTGGAAGGCGCCGTCCGGGGCCGGTTGCTCGTAGGCGATGAAGCGCGGCTGGTTGCCCTCAGCGGCCGGGTCGCCCTCCAGGTACATGCCGCCGTTGTTGGTGTCGATGCCGAAGACGACACCGGCGTAGGTCTTGTAGTCCGTACTGGAGTTGAAGGCGACGATCTCGATGCTGGTGTTGTTGTCGTCCTTGACCGGACCGTTGTCCTTGACGATGTCGTGGAAGACCGGGTCCTGCTTGAGGACGCTGTCGCACGTGGCCGACAGTTCGGACGCGGTCAGCTCCTGCGCGAGGATCTTCACGCTCGGACCGCATGCGTGCGTGACCTGCAGCACGGCGTCGCGCACGCGGTTCTGCAGGTCACAGGTGTCGTACTCGGCGCAGTTCTCCTTGTCGTACTCGTCCGTCATCTCGGCAAGGCCGACCCAGAGAGGTGCGGTGCGTCCGGTGATCTGGCTGCGGCCGAGCAGCTCCTTGACCAGCGGCTTGACGGTGTCCTTGAGGTCGGCGTGCCGCAGGAAGCGGCCGAGTTCGCGTCCGGCGTTGCTGGCCAGGTAGGACCTGTCGGTGCCGAGCAGATCGTCGTGGACGACGGCGAAGTCACGCAGTCCGGTGAGGACGCTCGGGTCCGCCTTCACCGCTCGCGCGAACTCCGGCAGCTGGTGGCCGCGGAAGAGCACGGTGTAGGTGTTGTTGACGGCCGCGAGCATCCCGTAGAACTCGTCGTACGACGAGTTGTAGTTCTTCTGCAGGCGCTTGACCACGTCGAGGTAGCGGGCGTTCTCCTCGGAGCTGTCGATCAGCGTGACCGTCTCGGCCAGGGGCTCTCCGTTGGCCTCGGTGACGTCGAAGGCGTGGGACGAGCCGAAGAAGGCGTCCAGGGCGCCCTGAATGGCGCTCTTCAGCGTGGGACCGTATTCGCCGACGCTCTCCGGCTGGTTGTACTGGATGTAGTAGCCGGCGCGCAGGTAGAGCACCATCTGGGTGGCGAAAGTGCTGTTGTCGCCGGGGTAGGTGGCCGCGACGTCCTTGAACGCGTTCGCCACCGTGATCATCTGTTCCTCGCGGAAGAGGGCTTTGGCGTCCTCACCGGTCACGCTGAACAGCGTGTTGATGCAGGTGGTTTCGGACTGCTTGATCTGCTTGACCAGGGCAGCGCCGGTCTTCGAGGTGAAGTCGCCGACGTTGCAGTCCGCCGCGGCGTTCGCCGCGGAGGGGGCCTGCTCGCGCTGAGCGGCGTTCTGGGCCGCGGGGTGCGGAGGGCGTTGCGCGGGGGCCGAGATCTTCTTGGCCGATCGCGCGGGGTCGGTGGCGTGTCCGGGTGCGAGTTCGGCGGCAAGCACGGTGGCGGAGGCGGGCTGTGGTGGGAGGGCCGGCCTGGGCGCGGGCTTCGGCGCCACGGCGCCGGCCGGGGCCGCCGCGCCATGGGGGGCGAGCATGGTGAGCCCCAGGCTGGCGGCGGCCACGGTGGGTATCAGCAGGTGGGCGACTTTCCTGAGGGTGGGGGGTCTGCGCATGGCGATGGCCTCCAGGCCGGTCGGCAGCCGTGCGTGGGGCACGGCGGTGGGGGATGCGGACCGTGACGGCAGCGGAAATTGAGCACTTCCCGAGCTGCCGTGCATGTGACGTGTGACCGTACAATTTCACATTCCATGCCGGATCGGGAGCCGGCTGCACGCGATAAATCGAACTGATGGTGAGTCAAGTAGTGGTGCCATAGCGGACCTTGGGATAACCGGAGCATGCTGCGAGGCGCCCACCTGAAGCGGGGCAACCTGAACCTGCCCCCGGAGACCGCCTGGGTGCTGGCGGCCCTACGCACGGCGGGCTGGCAGGCCCCGCCGCGAGCGAGGAGAAGATCACCGTGCCACCGCCGCCCGGCTTCCCGACCGGCACTGTCGTCCCTGACGGTGCCCGGCGACAAGATCGAGACGGTCACCCTCACTTCGGTATGGCGGCCAGCGGCGGCGAGGGCCGCATCGACGGCATCCATGGCCCCGACGGCGTCGAGGAAGCGGCTGTGGGAACGGCCCTCGGTGCTGCCCGCGTGGGCGACCCCGGTGGGACGGTAGCGGCTGAAGGCGGCTCTGGTACCCGAGCAGCGTTTCGCCCACTGGCCTGGTCGGAAGCATCGAGAGGAAGACGGAGCAGGCTCTTCCGACCGACGCCTTTGCTCAAGGGCTTGCAGATCACCCGTTCGGGAGCTGACCCGGACCGGCGCAAGGTCTGCGCCGACACTGTCGCCGATCTGCTGGGGGAGGAGGGGTTCGGCCGGCGACAACCCCAACGGCAAGATCAGGACGCCATGGGGCGCGGATCGACTTTCCCGTAGACCCCGGGCGTCCCGGCGCCCCGCGGAAGGAAGCCGGCTCGCCCGGCGCGGTCCGTGGCCACCGCGAGCGTCAGCCGGTCACCCGGCAAAACGAGGGCGGCACCGCAGCGGGACCCAGCGTGGTCGCGCCGGGCGCCGCCCGGTGCCCGAGTCCCGTGCGGTACGCGTCCAGTGCCGCTTCCATCCGCCCCGTGCGCCGCAGCAGGTCGCCCAGCAGGCGGCACAGGTCCGCGAGGTCGCCCACCGCTCCGCTGCGTTCCAGGAGCGCCAGCGCCCGCACGTAGTGCTCCTCGGCGCGCTCGTCGGCGCCCTCGTCCTCGGCGATCAGGCCGAGCATGCGGTGCGTGCCCGCCGCGTGCACCGCGCCGCGCCGGTCACCCAATGATGTCGCCAGTCCCCGCTCCAGCAGCCGGGAGAGCAACGCGACCGCCTCCGTGCGTTGGCCGCGGCGACGCAGCACATCGGCCAACTCCACCTCGACCTGGGCCGTGTAGAGCGCGGCGCGCTGCGCGGTCAGCATCTCCCGGGCCGTGCGCAGCTCCGCCTCGGCGCCCGCCAGGTCCCCGTTCTGCGCGTGGACGTAGCCGCGCATCCAGTGGCAGTGCGCCAGTTCCGTGCGGTTCTGTGATTGCTGGTACAGCTCCTGGGCCTTGGCGAGCGAGGCGTCGGCCTCGGCGATCCGGCCCTCGGCGAGCAGTGTGCGTGCCACACTGCGGTGCATGCCGGCGACCAGGGCGGGTTCCGACACGCGGGGCGCCAGTGACAGGGCCCGTTCGGCCGCCTGGGCGGCGCGTGCGTGCGCGCCCATGTCCATGTACGGGGCGATGGAGGCGGCGTACAGCAGCACCAGGGCGTCGGGGTCGCACAGGCCTCGTTCGGCCAGTTCGGCCAGGGCGGTCTCGAGGACGTAGCAGGCGTACCGGAGTTCACCGGCGAGCAGGTACGCGACGGCGCGACCGCGCACGGCGCGAGCCCGGCTGGGCGGTGGTTCGGCGGCCAGCAGGCGCTCGGCCGCCTCGAACTGCTCCCGGGCCTCGTCGAGTTCACCGCCCTCCAGGGCGCACTCGCCCAGTCCGGTGAGGGCCTCGGCCCGCTCGCGCTCCAGGCCGAGGCGTCCGGCCTCGTCGAGCAGGTCCTGGTAACGGGCGGCGGCCTCGCCGGGTTCACCGGTGGCGAGCAGACGGCGAGCGTCGGTCAGCGCCAGCCGGAGTTCCGTGGCCAGTCGGGCGGGGCGCCCGGTCGCCAGCTCCTCGTACGTGGTGCCCAGGCGGTCGGCGAGGAAGCGCAGCGCCGCCTCGGACGGCCGCACCTTGCCGGCCTCCAGGGTGGAGACGTAGGCGGCTGTGTAGGCCGGTTCGGCGACCCGGCGCTGCGTCAGGCCGCGCTCCTGGCGCAGGCGTTGTACGCGCTCTCCGATGACGGCTGGTTCGTCCATGGCGGCTTCCCTTCATGCGGCCAGGTCCGGGCGTGGTGCCGAGGTTCGGCGACCCGGTGCCACGTCCGGTCGGGCACCTGACGCGGAACGTGTGGGCACCCCCGGCCAGGTCGTTACGGCGTCCGTTCATGAACAACCGCGGCAAGGGCATTGTGCGCCACCCGCCGACGCCCCTAGCTTAAGCGTCTTGTTAAGCGCATTTACGCGCTTACTTAATTCGCTTTCCGCCAGGAGGACTTGGATGCCCCTCGCTCTGCGTGAACGGTGTGCCGCGGCTACTGCCGTCACCATCGCCGTCGCCGCCGCACTCGCCCTCGCTCCGGGATCGGCCTCGGCCGGCCCCGTCGACGACACCGCACAGACTCGGGTCGAGATACCCGGCGCCGAGGGAACGGGCGCCGTCGAGGCCGGATCGGGCTATACCTGGGTGCCCGTCACCTCCGGCACCGCCTCCCGCACCGGCCGGCTGTCCTTGGCCGAGTCCCGCGCCGACGGTGACGTCTCGTCCCTCGTCGACAACGGCCCGACCGGCGACCGGTTGGACGTCGTCATCGTCGGCGACGGCTACACCCTCGAGGAACTCGACCAGTTCCATGCCGACGCCGCAAAGAAGTGGGCCGATTTCACCGGCGTTGAGCCGTACACCACATACCGCAACCTCTTCAACGTCTGGACGGTCGACGCCGTCTCCCAGGAATCGGGCGTGAGCGGCGACCCCGGCAAGGACATCGTCAAGAACACCGCGCTCGGTTCGTACTTCTGGTGCGACGGCGTCGAGCGGCTCCTCTGCGTCGACGAGGAGAAGGTCGACTCGTACGTTGCCAAGGCTCCCGAGGCCGACCTCGTGGTGGTGCTCTCCAACAGCTCCAAGTACGGTGGCGCCGGCTACAACACCCCCAGCAAGACGCTCGGGTACGAGGGTATCTCGACCGCCTCCGCCGGCAACGAGAAGTCGGGACAGGTCGCCATCCACGAGACCGGCCACTCGCTCGGCAAGCTTGCCGACGAGTACTTTTACGCCGACTACCCCGGGTACGAGAAATATGAGGGCAAGGAGCCCGGGGAGTCCAACATCTCCACCCTCACCGCCGACGGCATGCGCACCAACCGGACCAAGTGGTATCGCTGGCTCGGTGAGACCTCGCCCGACGGCGGCCTCGTCGGCGCCTACGAGGGCGGCGGCTACTACGTGACCGGCCTCAACCGGCCGACCGATGCCTCGCTCATGCGCATCCTCGACAAACCGTTCAGCCTGCCCGGCCGCGAGGCGATGATCGGCGGCTTCTACCGCCATGCCAACCTGGTCACCCCCCGCGTTCCCACCGACCGCACCCTGCGCCGCCGGGACACCGCCAGGGTCGACGTGCCCAGGCTTTCCGGTGAGCGGCAACTCGACATCCAGTGGTACCTCGACGGCAAGCGTGTCGCCGCGCACCAGAGCCGCACCGCGGTACCCGTCTCTGCCCTGCCCCTGGACTCCCACTCGGTCCGTCGGCACCACCTGACCGTCGTCGTCACCGATCGAACCGACGCGGTCCGCGACCCGGCCGTCGCCGTGACCATGCAGTCCACGGCGACCTGGGCCGTCCACTACTAGCCTCGGCGGGACCGTTTCGCTTCCGTGGCCGATGTCGGTCATGACGCTCCGCTGGAGCCGAACAACGGCCGGACACCGGGGCGAGCAGGCCAGGTTGTGCAGGCCCGGACCGTATCGGGACCACTGCCAGGACTGCCGTTACCCGGGCCGGCATCGCCACATGACCCAGGCCATGGCTTCCCACGCCTGCCCGACAGTCCTGCGTCCGCGAGTGCGGCCACCGACCACCCGGCATGATCTGTTATGGCGGCGACACGAACTGACGGACGCACAGCGGGAGCCACCGGCTGGAACAGGCCCACAACTCGTCCGGCACCAGCCGCTCGACGCTCCCCATGACGGCCGACATCTACCCAGGCAGCCAAATGAGATGACGGCTACTCAAAGCGCCGGGAGTCCGCCGCGGACACCTCCCGGTGCGGCGTCGCCTGGGCTTCGGGCAGCGTGAGCGTAGCGGCACCTCCCCGTCGACGGCGTTCGCCAACTCCAGGACGGCGCCCAGCGTTCTGGCCTGGCCCTGGGCGATGGTCAGGCCCAGCCCGTGCCCTGCTCTCCCACCGGTGTGGCCGTAGCCCTGGTCCGGAACCGCTGCGGGCACGGCTTCCAGGAGGTGATCCGGGTAGCCCGGCCCGTGGTCCCGGACGGTGACGACAGGCCCCTCGATGGCGACGGTTACCGGGGGAGTGCCGTGCTTGTACGCATTGGCGATGAGGTTGACCAGCACGCGTTCCAGCCGTCGTCGGTCGGTCCGGACCAGGACGTCGCTGACGCCGAGTACGTGTACCTCCTTGCCCGTCGCCAGGACGGCCCGCTCAATGATCGGCCGCAGCGGCTGCACTTCCAGCTGCTGAGCGCTTGGCGGAAACGCGTCCGCGGCTTGGCGGTCGTACGGGCGCGATGCCGTCCCCTGGAGCAGGAATTCGCCTTCGGAGTGGTGCGCCAGTTGTTCGAACCGGTGACCGGCAGCACTCTCCTGACCGTGGGAGGCGACAGCGGCAACGGTCTGGCGGCCGTCGGCGGAGACCACGATCTGGTTCACGAGGCGCTGCGCCACGTCGACGCACACGCCGCACGAGCAGCAGGCTCAGGTCCCTTGGTGTTCGTCGTCGACGATCTGCAGTGGATCGATGCCCCTCCTGCTGCTGTCTTCAGGTTCAGAAGGTTCAGGGCGGCACCGCCACCGGCCGGGCTGCAGCCCGGTGCCGCTCCCGCCAGCGCGCGTACGTCGGGCCGGCAGTGCAGGTGGACAGGTAACCATCGACGACCCGGCGCAGGACCTCGGTGCCGCAGGCCGCGAGAGGGCCATCGTGGTGCCAGGCCAGAATGTGCCGGTACCACAAGGGGTTTCCGGCCAGAGGGCGGACCGCTACACCGGGTACCTCGATGAACGTGGCCTGGCAGAGGCTGACGGCCAGGCCCGCCCTTATGATCTCGATCAGCTGCCGCCCCTCCGCTTCGTAAGGGGCGAACGGAGCACGGTCCGTCAGGGCGCAGACGGAGGCCCAGTACTCGGGGGTCCGGTCGCCGTCGGGCCGGGGAACCGCCCAGTCTTCGTCCAGAAGCTCGGGCAGCGGAACCTCGTCCCGCGCGGCAAGCGGGTGGGTCGCCGGCAGGAGGACGAAGACCGGCTCCGTGACGATCGCATGGAGTGCCACGCCCTCACGCTGCGGCAGCTCCTGCTCCGGGTGATCACCGAGTACCGCCGCTTCCAGCCGGCCCGCGGCGAGGTCGTCGAGCAGAGCGACGGGCGAGTACTGACAGCGGGCGGTCAGGTGGGCTTCGGGCAGCAACGCCTTTACGGCCAGGAGGAGGTGACCGAGCAGCGGAGCGCCGACCGAGCCGACGCGGATCCGGTCCGCGGGCGACATGCGGCGGGCGGCCCGGGCCGTGTCGGCGAGCAGCCCGTCGATGCCCGGCAGGACGGCGCCGGCTCTCCCGATGACGAGCTCGCCGAAGGGCGTGGGGACGGCGCCCTCCTGTCGCCGGTCGAACAGGGTCCCGCCCAGCATGGTCTCGATGCGCCGGAGTTGGGCACTGAGGCCCGGTTGTGTCATGCGGAGCGCGGCGGCGGCGCGGGTGAGGCTCCCCGCCTCGGCGATCGCGCACACCACCCGCAGGTGCCGTATCTCCAGATCCATGGCGCGGATGTTATGGACCGGCGACAGCTTTCGGACCGGGCCGTGCGGCATCAGTCTTATGTGAAATGTCACACGCCATTAATGGAAAGGTAGTGATCACGTGAGACCCTCACCTCTCTCGTCGACCACTCGGCCGGCTCTTCTGCCGCTGCTGTTCGCTGCCCTGCTCCCGCTCCTCCTTCTCGGCAACCCTCCCGCCCGGGCTGCGACGGCCGCGGACAGCGTGTCGGCCTGTGCGCTGCGCGGTACCACCGGCTGGACGGACGAAGGGCAGGACACGGACTACTCCGTGTTCAAGCGCCCGTCGGGGAACATCAAGGTCGCCATGATCTTCGTGGACTTCCCTGATGCCCCCGCCACCGAGTCTCCTGCCGAGGACGCGGCACGGATCACGCCCGGTGCGGACTGGCTGTGGAACGCCTCGTACGGCAAGGCGTGGCTGGCCATCACCCAGCACCAGCGCTGGGTGAGGATGCCGCACAAATCGACCGATTACGGATACGAGCGTGGGCTGTCGCACGAGGAGCACGAGGCGTACGTCAAGGACGCGGTCACGGCGGCCGACCCGTACGTGGACTTCTCGCGGTACGACATGGTCTACGCCGTGGCGACGAGGAACGCGTCGGCGATCTCCTTCACCCCCACCTATGTGTACGACCCCGGAACGGCGGGTGTCGTTGCCGACGGCAGCCGGATCAAGTGGGCGGTGACCTTCGGCCAGGATATGTGGCACTGGGGCAAGAAGCTGGTGGCCCACGAGACCGGCCACACCTTCGGCCTGCCCGACCTGTACGCCTTCGCCGCGGGTACCGATGCCCACCGCTTCGTGGGCGGATGGGATGTGATGGGCCTGATTGGAGGAGCGGGACCACAGCACTTCGCCTGGCACTCCTGGAAGCTCGGCTGGACCCAGGACCGTCAGGTCGTCTGCCGGGCCTCTGCGGGCAGCGACACCGTGTATCTCACCGCCGTCGAGTACGGATCCGGCACCAAGATGGCGGTCGTACGCACCGGTCCCACGACTGCGTACGTCGTCGAATCGAGGCGGAGCGTCCAGGCGGACGCGGCCGCCTGCTCCACCGGTGCGCTGATCTACCGGATCGACACCTCCGTGCGGACCGGTGAAGGGCCGATCCGGGTCATGGACGCCAAACCGAGTGGCACGCCGGCCTCCGGGTGCCGCCCGCTGGACGACGCCCCGTACTGGGCCGGTGAGTCGTTCACCGACGCCGCGGCCGGTGTCCGGATCGACGTACTGAGCGCCGACGGATACGGCGAGACCGTGCGGATCACCAAGTCGTAGCGCAACGCGGATGGTTGTGCCCCGGCACCTTCGGCGGGAGTCGGGGCACAGCCGTGCTCTGCAGGTCGGGCACCAGTTCAGGCCGCTTCGGGGAAGTGGCAGGCCACCTGCCGCGCCGCGCCCGGCGCCCTGTTCCCCAGTAACGGTGCCTCAGTACGGCAGATCTCCTGGGCCTTGGGGCAGCGCGGATGGAAGGTGCAGCCGGGCGGGGGCGAGGCCGGGCTGGGCGGGTCCCCGAGCAGGGTGATCCGCTCTCGGGACCGTTCGGCGGCCGGGTCGGGCAGCGGTACGGCGGACAGCAGCGCGCGCGTGTACGGGTGGGCCGGGGCGGCGTAGACCTGGTCCTTCGGGCCGATCTCGACGATCCGGCCCAGGTACATCACGGCGACCCGGTCGCACACCCGCTTGACGACCGACAGGTCGTGGGCGATGAAGAGGTAGGTCAGGCCGAGTTCGTCCTGGAGCCGCTCCATCAGGTTGACGATCTGGGCCTGGACGGAGACGTCGAGGGCGGAGACCGGCTCGTCGGCGACGATCAGCCGGGGGCCGGTGGCCAGTGCGCGGGCGATGCCGATGCGCTGGGCCTGACCGCCGGAGAACTCGTGGGGATAGCGGTCGATGTGCTCGGGGATGAGCCCCACCAGTTCCATCAGCTCAGCGGCGCGCGTGCGGGCGTCCGCCGCCGGACCGCCCTGTACGAGTAGCGGGTCGGAGATGATCCGCGCCACCGTCTGGCGGGGGTCGAGGGAGGAGTGCGGGTCCTGGAAGACCATCTGCAGGTCCTTGCGGAGCGGCTTCAGTTCCCGCTGTGACAGGTGACTGATGTCGCGTCCGTCGTAGGTGACAGAACCGGTGGTGGGTTCCAGGAGCCGGACAATCATGCGGCCGGTGGTGGACTTGCCACAGCCGGACTCTCCGACCAGCCCCAGCGTTTCGCCCGCCGCCACGTGGAAGGTGATGCCGTCGACGGCCCGGACCGGGGAGGATCGCCGCCGTCCGGGGAACGTCATCGTCAAGTTCTGTACAGACAACAGGGGTTCAGCGGGAGTCATGAGGCGATGCCTTCGTACGCGGGGAAGTGGCAGGCGGCCGGATGCCCGGCCGGGCCGACGAGGAGCGGCAGCACCGTCTCGCAGCGGGAGCGCTCCTCGGCGGAGGTGCGGGCGAGCCTGGGGCAGCGGGGCGCGAACGCGCAGCCGGGAGCCGGGGTGAGGAGGGACGGCGGGGTGCCGGGGATCGCTCGCAGCGGTTCGTCGTCGCTGTCGTCGAGGCGGGGGAGGGAGTCGAGCAGGCCGCGGGTGTAGGGATGGTCCGGTGCCGTGAACAGGGTGTCCACGTCGGCCCTTTCGACAGCCCTGCCCCCGTACATCACCAGGACCTCGTGGGCGACGCGGGCGACCACGCCCAGATCGTGCGTGATCATGATGACGGCCAGACCTCGATCCTGCTGGAGCCGTGCGATGAGCTCCAGGATCTGCGCCTGCACGGTGACGTCCAGGGCGGTGGTCGGCTCGTCCGCGATCAGCAGCTCGGGTTCGCAGGACAGGGCCATCGCGATCATCACGCGCTGGCGCATGCCGCCGGAGAACTGGTGCGGGTACTCCCGAGCCCGGCGTCTCGGCTCGGGGATGCCGACCTCGGCCAGTGCCTCCACAGCCCGCTCACGGGCGGCCCTTCTGCCGCTGCCGAAGTGCACGCGGTGGTGCTCGGCTATCTGTTCGCCCACGGTGTAGTACGGATGGAGGCTGGAGAGCGGGTCTTGGAAGATCATCGCCATCTTGCGACCGCGCAACCGGTTCAGCTCGCGCTCCGGCAGACCGGTCAGCTCCCGGCCGTCCAGGGTGATGGAGCCCGTGACCGAGGCGCCGGTGTGCAGGCCCATCACCGCCAGGGAGGTGACGGACTTGCCGGAACCGGACTCGCCGACGATGCCGAGGGTCTCTCCGTGCCGCACCTCGAAGCCGAGGCCGTCCACGGCCCGCACCGGACCGCGAGTGGTGGCGAAAGTGACCTTCAAATCCCGTACGGAGAGCACGGGTTCGGGGGCGCCCATCAGTACCTCACTCGGGGGTCGACAACGGCGTAGAGCAGGTCGACGGCCAGGTTGGCGACGACGATGAAGGTGGCGGCGAGCAGCGTGACGCCGAGGATGACCGGCTGGTCGCCCGTCGACAGCGCTCCGTAGAAGAGTCGCCCGATGCCGGGGATCCCGAAGATGGACTCGGTGATCACCGCGCCCGCGAGCAGGCCGCCCAGGTCCATCCCGAAGAGGGTGAGGATCGGCGTCATGCCCGCCCGCAGCCCGTGCTTGACGACCACCGTGTGACGTGGCAGGCCCTTGGCGCGGGCGGTGCGGATGTACGGCTCCGCCATCGTCTCGATCATCGAGCTGCGGCTCTGCCGCGCGTACATGGCCGCGTACAGGATGGCCAGGGCCAGCCAGGGCAGCAGCAGGTTCGAGGCCCAGCGGAGGGGGTCGGAGGTGAGCTCTACGTACTGCGGGTAGGGGAGGAGGCCGGCCGTCCGGATCAGCCCGTAGATGAGGATCACGGAGGTGAAGTAGACGGGCATCGAGGCGGCGGCGACCGCGCCGACCATCAGGGCCCGGTCGGTGAGGGTGTCCTTGCGCAGGGCGGCGGTGACTCCCGCGCTCAGGCCGAGCAGCAGCCAGATCACCGCGGCGCCCAGGGCGAGTGAGGCGGAGACCGGGAGCCGGTCCATCAGCAGGTCCCACACGCCTTGGCTGTTCTCGTACGAGTAGCCCAGGCACGGGAAGTCGCAGTGCAGCGCGTACTGACCGCTGCCCATGGTGCGGCCCGTGAAGATGCCGGTGACGAAGTCCGCGAACTGCCGCCACAGCGGCTGGTCCAGTCCCATGTGGGCGCGGATCGCCTCCAGCCGCTCGGCGCTGCATGACTTGCCGCAGGCCGCGGCGGCCGGGTCGGAGGGGAGGACGTAGAAGATGGTGAAGGTGACGGCCGCGATGGCGATCAGGACGCCGACGACGGCGACGATCCGGCGGCCGAGGTAGACGATCACGTGCGGCTGCCCCTCGGGTCGAGGACATCGCGCAGCGCGTCCCCGAGCAGGGTGAACGCGAGCACGGTGAGGAACAGGCAGAGGCTCGGGATGACGAAGTACATGGGATCCGTGTCGTAGAAGGCGACGCTCTCGGCGATCATCTGCCCCCACGAGGGGGTGGGCGGACGGACGCCGACGCCCAGGTAGCTCAGCGCTGCCTCGGTGGCGATCATCCCGGGGATGATCAGGGTGGTGTACGCGATGACGGGCCCGGCGACGCCCGGGAGGATGGACCTGCTGATGATCCGCCAGGGCCCCGATCCGGCGACGCGCGCGGCATCCACGTACTCGCGATGCCGCAGCGAGAGGGTCTGGCCGCGGACGACGCGGGCGATGCCCGGCCAGCCGAACAGGCCGATCACGGAGGTCATCAGGACCACCCGGTTGACGTCCCTGGCCACGGACATCATCGCGATCATGAAGATGAGCGACGGGAAGGACATGGTGAGGTCCATCAGCCGGGAGAGCACGGCGTCGGTGCGGCCGCCGAAGTACCCGGCCGCGATCCCGGCCAAGGTCCCGGCGACGACGACGATCGCGGTGGCGGCGAAGGCGATGAGCAGGGAGATCCGGGCGCCGTGCACGACCCGGGCGAACAGGTCCCGGCCCGTGACGGGTTCGACGCCGAGCCAGTGCTCGGCCGAGACGCCACCGAGTGGGCCGATGGGCTGGCCGCCCAGATAGGGGTCGATGGCCGACTTGTCGAACTCCTCGGGTCCCCAGCCGCCCAGCGAGCTGAGCAGGGGGGCGGCCACGGCCATGACCGCGAAGAGCGCGACCACGACGAGGGAGACCTTCACGGAGGGGCGACGGCGCAGTTCCGCGCGGGCGAGCTGCCAGGGGCTGCTCCCCACCGGAACGGAAGCGGTGGAAGCCATGAGGTGACGTTCCTTCAGTTGCTGCTCTTTGAGGGGTTCTTGAGGCCGACCGTGGCGTAGTCGAGCTGGCCGCCGAAGGACGTGTGGCCGAAGGCGCCCGCGACGTTGGTGCCGACGAGCAGGGGCATGCGCTCGATGACGGCGGGTGCCGCCGGGGCCTTGGCGAGGATCTGGCCGTCCAGTTCGCGCCACGCCTTGCCCGCCTGCCGGGCGTCGGTCATGGCGGTGATCTCGTCCATCCGCTGCATGGTCGCCGGGTCGCGGAAGAGCGAGTGGTTGCCGGAGTTGCCCTTCTCCTTGATGTAGCGGCCGTCGAAGACGAAGGGCAGGAAGGTGGAGCCGGACGGGTAGTCGGGGCACCAGCCGGTGTAGACCAGGTCGGTACGGCTCTTGGTGTCGCCGATGGTGTCGTAGAAGGCGGACGGGTCGACGGTCTCGATGGTGACCTTGATCCCGGCCCGGCCGAGCGACTGCTGGATCGCCTCGCCGACGCCCTTGTCGCCGTTGGAGACGGTGATGCTGGTGGAGAACCCGTCCGGCTTGCCCGCCTCCTTCAGTAGCTGCTTGGCCTTCTCCACGTCACCGGTCACGGGGATCTTCAGGGTGTCGGGCTGGTCGCCGCCGAAGAGCGGGCCCGGCATGTAGGCGGTGGCCACGTCGTTGAGCGCCGGCCCGCCGGAGGCGGTCATGATGCCCTCGCGGTCCAGGGCGTACTGCACGGCCTGACGCACCTTGACGTTGTCGAACGGTGCACGGCCGGTGTTCATCTGCACCATCTCGGTGCAGTTGGAGGACTCGGCAAGCAGCCGCTTTCTGACCTCGTCCTTGGTCAGCACCTTGGGGGTGCTCTCGGGGCGCAGCTTGCCCCAGGACACGGCGGCGGCGTCCGGGCCCTGGCCTGCGATGAGTCGGTCGTCGATCTGGTTCGCCTTGAGGCCCATCACCACGACCATCTTGTCTGGATACGCCTTGCGCACGGTGTCGGTGGCCGGGTCCCAGTGGGTGTTGCGGACCAGCACGAGCTGCTTGTCGCGGCTGTACGACTCGATCTTGTACGGCCCCGACGAGAAGGGGCGGTTGTCGTACTGGGGGCCCGCGTCCTTGGCCTGGGGCACGGGGGCGAAGGTGGGCAGCACGGTGGCGTAGGGGAACTCCGCGAAGGGCTTGCGCAGTTCGAAGACGATCGTGTGCTTGTCGGGGGTCTTGACGGAGTTGAGATGCTTGCCCTGGGCCGGGCCCTGGTAGCCCTCGGCGCCGGCGAGGTAGCGGGCTGCGTAGTCGGGGCCGCCGGGCAGGTCGGGGGAGAAGGACCGCTCCACGTTGTACTTGATGTCCTGGGCGTTGATCGGCGAGCCGTCCTCGTACTTCAGGCCCTTCTTGAGCCTGAAGGTCCACGTCTTGGCTCCGTTGGACGAGACGCCGAGATCCTCGGCGAGGTCGGGGACCAGCTCCCCGCCCTTGGCGCCCGGTTCCGCCTTGTACGTGACAAGGGTGCGGTAGAGCAACCGGGTGCCGAAGTCCATGTCGCCCATCACCCAGTTGCGGGCCGGGTCGAGGTGGGTGAAGTCCTGGTTGGAGAGGACGGTGAGGGTGCCGCCCTTCTTCGGGGTCCCGCCAACCACTTGGCCGTTGTTGGTCGTTGCCGGGTTCTTGCCGTTGCGGGCGCCGCTCGCCTCCGGCCCGCCGGAGCAGCCGGCTGCGCCGAGGATGAGGGTCGCCACCAGCGCGGCGGCGAGAGCGGTACAGGTGCGCTTGTCCATGAGTGGTCGCTCCGGAAGCAGTTGGACAGCCGAGGGAGGCTGGAGTGTGCCCTGTAACATAGTAATGTGAAATTGTACTGGCAAGGTATCGGCAGGCTCGTTATCCACCCGTGTCCGAGCTTGGCGCTGTGGTCTGGCGAACGTGAGTGCAATGTGAAATATTACTGCTGTGCTCACGAGAAACTCTTCGGACGTCATCGTCGTCGGTGCCGGTGTGGTCGGCGCGGCCTGTGCCTACCACGCCGCCGGCGCCGGTCTCCGTGTCACCGTGATCGACCGCGGTTTTGTCGCGGGCGGCACCACAGGGGCCGGCGAGGGCAACCTCCTCGTCTCCGACAAGGAGCCGGGTCCGGAACTGGAACTCGCCTTGCTGTCCACCCGGTTGTGGACCAAACTGGCGAGGTTGCTGCCGCCGCAGATCGAGTACGAACCCAAAGGCGGTCTCGTCGTCGCCTCGGACGAGGCCGGGATGGCCGCACTGGGGCAGTTCGCGGCGCGGCAGCGGAAGGCGGGCGTCACCGCCGAGGAGATCTCCGGTGGCGGGCTCCACGACCGGGAGCCCCACCTCGCCCCCGGCCTGGCGGGCGGCTTCCACTACCCCGAGGACGCCCAGGTCATGCCCGCACTCGCCGCCGCGCACCTGCTGCGCGCCTGCGGCGACCGGGTGCGCCTGAGGCTGGGGGAGGAGGTCATCGGACTGCTCCTCGGCGCCAGCCGCGAGGTGCGCGGAGTACGTACGACCACAGGGGAGATCCACGCCCCCTACGTGGTGAACGCTGCCGGTGCCTGGGGCGGCGAATTCGCCCGCCTCGCGGGTGTGGACCTTCCCGTGCGGCCCCGCCGGGGATTCGTCCTCGTCACCGAGCCGCTGCCGCGGGTCGTGCGCCACAAGGTGTACGCGGCCGACTATGTGGCGGACGTGGCGAGCGGGGCCGCCGCGCTGCAGACCTCGGCGGTGGTCGAGGGCACACCGGCGGGACCGGTCCTGATCGGCGCCAGCCGTGAGCGGGTCGGCTTCGACCGGATGCTGTCGGCGGAAGCGCTGCGGCGCCTCGCGGCCGGGGCCACGGTGATTTTCCCGGTGCTCGCCGGGGTGCGTGCGATGCGTACGTACGCCGGTTTCCGCCCGTATCTCCCGGATCACCTGCCCGCTATCGGTCCCGACCCGCGCGTCCCCGGCCTGCTGCACGCGTGCGGCCATGAGGGGGCGGGAATCGGACTGGCGCCGGTGACGGGTCTGATCGTCGCCAGGTGCCTCACCGATGGTGCACCGCCGCTCGACATCAGCCCGTTCAGGCCGGAACGCTTCTCTTCTGCCGCCTGAGACGTTCGTCATGAGAGGAGGGGCCCGTGGCCCGTACCCCCGCCGAGCTGGTCGGGGCGCAGCCCGATCCGCCGTTCGAGATCACTTTCGACGGCCGCCGCATCACCGCCCGGCCCGGGCAGTCGGTAGCCGCCGCACTGTGGGGAGCCGGGATCCTGGCCTGGCGCACCACCCGCGGTGCAGGCCGCCCGCGGGGCGTGTTCTGCGGCATCGGCCAGTGCTTCGACTGCCTGGCCACCATCAACGCACAGCCCAACCGCAGGGCCTGCCTGGTGCCCGCGCGACCCGGCGACGTGATCACCACACAGGAGGGACACGGCCATGACCACCTCGGAGTCTGAGCCGTACGACCTGGCGGTCCTCGGAGCCGGGTCCGCCGGACTGACCGGAGCCGTCACGGCCAGTGAACTCGGCCTGTCCGTAGCTCTGCTGGACGCCTCCGCGCACACAGGAGGGCAGTTCTACCGCCATCCCGCACCTGCCATGGGAGCTGTGCGGCCCGAGGCCCTGCACCACGACTGGTCCGCCTACGCCGACCTGCGCCGACGGCTGGCGCAGAGCGATGTCAGCCATCTTCACGGACATCACGTGTGGAGCGTGACGAAGGACGACGAGGCCACCGGCATGTGGGCCGTGCACGCCGTCACCGGAGTCGACGGAGGTGAAGAGCGGCCGGTGCGCGTGCGGGCCCGCGCGGTGCTGCTCGCCACCGGGGCGTACGAACGCCAGCTGCCGTTTCCCGGCTGGACCCTGCCCGGTGTCGTGGCCGCCGGCGGAGCGCAGGCCATGCTCAAGTCCGGCCTGGTGCTGCCGGGCCGGCGGATCGTCGTGGCGGGAAGCGGCCCCTTGCTGCTCGCGGTCGCCTCCTCGTTGGCAGCCGCCGGCGCGAGGGTGCCGGCCGTCGTCGAGGCGTCCGGCTATCTGCGGTACGCCCGGCATCCCCGGGCGCTCGTCACCAATCCGCACAAGGCGGTCGAGGCGCTGGTCCACGGCGCCGGGTTGCTGCGGCACCGGGTGCGGGTGCGACTGCGCAGCGCGGTCACCGAGGTGCACGGCACCGACCGGGTGGAGGCGGTCACCGTCACCCGTCTCGACCCGGACTGGCGTCCCGTACGGGGGACGGGACGCCGGATCGAGTGCGACGCGCTGGCCGCCGGGCATGGTCTCGTCCCCCAGATCGAACTGGCCACGGCGCTCGGCTGCGCCACTCGCTCCCTGCCCGACGGCACCAGTGCCCTGGCTCTGGACGGCCTCCAGGAGAGCTCGGTGCTCGGTCTGTGGGCGGCCGGCGAGACCGGGGGAGTGGGAGGGGCGGCGCTGGCCCGCACGGAAGGAGAGCTGGCGGGGATGGCCGTCGCCGCCCGCGTGCTGGGACGCCCTGCCCATGGCGGCCGGGTCCGGGAACTCCAGCGCCGCAGGGACCGGATGCGCACCTTCGCCGACGCGATGGCCGCCGCTCATGCGCCCGGCCCGGGGTGGTCACGCTGGCTGACGGACGACACCGATGTGTGCCGTTGCGAGGAGGTCACCGCCGGGCGGATCGATGAAGCCATCGAGGACCTCGGTGCACGTGACGCACGCACCGTCAAGCTGCTCACCCGAGCCGGCATGGGCTGGTGCCAGGGGCGTATGTGCGGTCCGGCGGTCGCCTGCCTCGCGGCCCGGGGCGAGGTCGCCGAACCCCCACCCGAACGCCGCCCCTTCGCAGTCCCCGTTCCCCTCGCGGCACTGGCCGCGCTCGACGACCCTGTCGTGCCTCGGCGCGACGCCTGACCGGGGTTCCCTCGTGGGCACCCCGCCCAATAATAAAATGTCACATTCCATAGAGAGGTGTCTGACATGAACGCCCCCACCTGGAACAGCACCCGCCCCTGGCGCGGCATCATGGTCGCCACCACCCTGCCCCTGCGGGACGACCTGTCCGTCGACTTCGACGCCTACGCCGCCCACGTCCGCTGGCTGCTCGACAACGGCTGCGACGGCGTCGTGCCCAACGGCTCGCTCGGCGAGTACCAGACCCTCACCGACGAGGAGCGGGCCCGCGTGGTGCGGACCGCCGTCGAGGCGGCGGGCGACGGGGCGCGCGTCATGCCGGGCGTCGCCGCCTACGGCAGCGGTGAAGCGCGGCGCTGGGCGGAACAGGCTGCCGAGGCGGGCTGCGGCTCGGTGCTCCTGCTGCCGCCGAACGCCTACCGTGCCGACGAGACCGCCGTACACGCCCACTACGCCGAGGTCGCCCGCGCCGGGGTCCCGGTCGTCGCGTACAACAACCCCATCGACACCAAGGTCGACCTCACCCCCAACGTGCTGGCCCGGCTGTACCAGGACGGCAGCGTCGTCGCCGTGAAGGAGTTCACCGGCGACGTCCGCAGGGCCTACGAGCTCGCCGAACTCGCCCCCGAACTGGATGTGCTGATCGGCGCCGACGACGTTCTGCTCGAACTCGCCGTCGCCGGTGCCGTCGGCTGGATCGCCGGATACCCCAACGCCTTCCCCGCCATCTGCTCCGAGCTCTACCACGCCGCCGTCGCCGGCGACCTGGCCACCGCCCTCCCGCTCTACAAGTCCTTGCACTCCCTGCTGCGCTGGGACTCCAAGACGGAGTTCGTCCAGTCCATCAAGCTGTCCATGGACATCGTGGGCCGGCTGGGCGGCCCCACCCGCCCGCCGCGCTTCCCGCTCACCGGGGAGATCGAAGAGGGCGTGCGCGACGCCACCGAGAAGGCCGTCGCCGACGGCTACCGGTGACCACACCGCCCACTGACGGAAGGAAGCCCGTGCGTACGCGCCACGTTTTCCACGCAGTCGACTCGCACACCGAGGGCATGCCCACGCGTGTGATCACCGGTGGTGTCAGGGTCATCCCCGGCGCCACCATGGCCGAGCGGCGGCTGCACTTCATCGAGCACATGGACGATCTCCGGACGCTCCTGATGTACGAGCCGAGGGGTCATGCCGCCATGAGCGGCGCCATCCTCCAGCCGCCCACCCGCCCCGACGCCGACTACGGAGTCCTCTACATCGAAGTCTCCGGGCTGCTCCCGATGTGCGGGCACGGCACGATCGGCGTCGCCACCGTCCTCGTCGAGACGGGCATGGTGCCCGTGGTCGAACCGGTCACCACCGTCCGGCTCGACACTCCGGCGGGACTCGTCACCGTCGACGTACGAGTGGAGGACGGTGCGGCCAGGTCGGTCACGTTCACCAACGTCCCGGCGTTCTGCGCCGCTCTGGACAGCAAGATCACTGTGCCCGGCCACGGCACGGTCACCTACGACCTGGCGTTCGGCGGGAACTTCTACGCCTTCGTCGAACTGGAGGCGCTGGGGCTGCCGTTCGACCGCGCCCGCAAGGACGAGCTGCTGTCCGCCGGGCTCGGGATCATGGAGGCGATCAACGCCTCGCCGCAGCGGCCCGTGCACCCGGAGCGGCCGGAGATCGCCGGAGTCAAGCATGTCTACCTCGCGGCCCCCGGTTCCGGCGCCCGCCACTCCCGGCATGCCATGGCCATCCATCCCGGCTGGTTCGACCGTTCCCCGTGCGGTACGGGCACCTCGGCCCGAATGGCCCAGTTGTACGCCCGTGGGCAACTGCCCTTGGGCCGCGACTTCGTCAACGAGTCCTTCATCGGAACGCGCTTCACCGGCCGCCTGATCGAGAAGACCACGGTCGGCGGGGTGCCCGCCGTCGTGCCGACCGTCAGCGGACGCGCCTGGATCACCGGCACCGCCCAGTACTTCCTCGACCCGGACGACCCCTTCCCCGGAGGTTTCCTCCTGTGACCGCCACCGAGTCCCTCATCATCTCTCGCAATCCGGCCGATCCGTCCGACGTCCTGCTTCAGATTCCGGCGCCCGGCGCCTTCGCGGCGGTCGACTCCGTGGAACGGGCGCGCGCCGCCCAGCCGGGGTGGCTGCTCGGCGGTGCGGCCGCCCGCTCGGCGGCCCTCGGGGCCGTCGCCGACGCCATCGACGCCGCGGGGGCCGAGCTGACCGCTCTCGCCGTCCGGGAGGTGGGCAAGCCGCTCACCGAAGCACGTGCCGAGGTCGCGCGCACGGCCGCGATCTGGCGCTACTACTCCCAGGCCCCGTACGAGCCCGTCGGCGCTGTCCACGAGACCGCCGTGGGCCCCGGCCTGCTGCTCACCCGCCGCCGGCCGCACGGCGTGGCCGGACTGATCACACCCTGGAACTTCCCCTTCGCCATCCCGAGCTGGAAGGCCGCCCCGGCACTCGCGACCGGGAACGCGGTCGTCCTCAAGCCCGCCCCCGAGGCCACCGCCTGCGCCGAGCGCCTGGCCGAGATCGTCCAGCGGGCCCTGCCGGCCGGGGTCTTCACCGTCCTGCCCGGTGGGGCGACGGAGGGCAACGCGCTCGTCTCCTCCGCCGATGTCGTCTCCTTCACCGGCTCGACCGCCGTGGGCCGGGCCGTCGCACGCGCCGCCACGGCCCGGGGCATTCCGGTGCAGGCCGAGATGGGCGGCCTGAACGCGGCGATCGTCCTCCCGGACGCCGACATCGAGCGGGCCGCGGCCCACATTGCCGCGGCGATCGCCGGGTACGCAGGGCAGAAGTGCACCGCCACCAGCCGCGTCATCGCGGTGGCCGAGGCCCTGGACCCTCTGCGTGAGGCGCTCTCCGAAGAGCTGCGGGCAGTTCCGGTCGGCGACCCGGCCGATGCGGCGACCGTGAGTGGGCCGCTCATCGACCAGCAAGCCCGCGACCAGGTCTGCGACGCCTGGCACGGCCTGTGTGCGCTGGCCGGCGGCACCGTGCCGGACGGGCCCGGCTGGTTCGCGGCCCCGACCCTGGTCGAGAAGGTCCCCCTGGGGCACCGCCTGCTGCGCGAAGAGGTGTTCGGGCCCGTAGCGGCCCTGCTGCCCGCCGAGGACGTGGCCCACGCGGTGCGGCTCTCCAACTCCGTGCCGCACGGCCTGGTCACCTCGGTCCACACCGCCGATCTGAACACGGCCCTGAGCGGACTCGACCGGCTCGACACCGGAATGATCAGGATCAACGCACCGTCCACCGGCGTCGACTTCCACCTGCCGTTCGGAGGCGCCAAGGCATCCAGCCACGGGCTCCGCGAACAGGGCCGGGCGGCGTCGGAGTTCTACACCTCCAGCCGGACTTACACCCTGTCACCTACCAAAGCAACGTGACATTGTACGGTAGGTGCATACCGTACCGAAGGGATCACGACCTCCATGGGCCACCTGAAGCAGACCGATCTCAACGCTGGCCGGGAGCGGCTGCGGGACCAGGTGAGCCACGCCCTGCGGGCGGCATTGATCTCCGGTGAGCTGCGTCCGGGCATGGTGTATTCGGCGCCCACGCTCGCAGAGGACTTCGGTATCTCCGCAACCCCCGTGCGCGAGGCGATGCTCGACCTGGCCCGTGAGGGCCTGGTCGAGCCCGTACGGAACAAGGGCTTCAGGGTCACCGAGGTCAGCGAGCGCGACCTCGACCAGTACACGGAGATCCGTGCCCTGATCGAGATCCCGACGGTTGGCCGGGTCACCCACAGCGCCACGCGCGAGGAACTGGAGGCGCTGCGCCCGGTCGCGGAGGAGATCGTCCGGGCCGCCCGCGACCACGACCTGATCGGCTATCTGGAATCCGACCGGCAGTTCCATCTGTCGCTCCTCGCGTTCTCCGGCAACGAGCGCCTTGTCGAGACCGTCGGCGACCTGCGCAAGCGTTCCCGCCTGTACGGACTCACCGCCCTGAACGAGCGCGGCGATCTCATCCCCTCGGCCGAGGAGCACCTGGAACTCCTCGACCTGATGCTCGCGGGCGACGCGAAGAAGGCCGAGAAGTGCATGGCCAGGCACCTGGGACATGTCCGCTCCCTGTGGGCCGGCAGCGACAGCTCTGCCTCGGCCGGGACCGAGCGATCGACTCGAGACACGGGGAAGCGCTCGGCCTGAGGCGGCACAGGCGGCCCATAACGCGTTGCTATGCCCGAGTGAGAGCTCCTCGGAACGAGGCCACTGATTCACGCTGGTTATGCAATGTCACACATCACTCGATGCCCGTGTGCTGTGAAAGGGGACCTATGAACCCGGCGTACGCAACCACCGATCACGTCTTCACCGTCCCGCTGGACCACTCCCTTCCCGCCGGCCCGACGATCCAGGTGTTCGCACGCGAGGTCGCCGACCGGGCCCGTACCGGTGAACAACTCCCGTGGCTGCTCTTTCTCCAGGGCGGCCCCGGTGGCAAGAGCCCACGGCCTTCGGCGGGTTCGCCGGGGTGGCTGCCCCAGGCGCTGAAGACCCACCGGGTGTTGCTTCTCGACCAGCGCGGCACCGGCCGCTCCACGCCGATCACCGCCCGCACGGCCTCCCGGTTCGACTCCCCGGCCCGCCTGGCCGCGCATCTGGCCCGCTTCCGTGCCGACGCCATCGTGGCCGACGCGGAACTGATACGCCGCCAACTGTGCGGCGGCGAGCCCTGGGAGACGCTCGGCCAGAGCTACGGCGGCTTCATCACCCTCACCTACCTCTCCCAGGCCCCGGAAGGTCTGCGAGCCTGCTACGTCACCGGCGGCCTCCCCGGTCTCACCGCGACCGCCGATGACGTGTACGCCCGCACGTACCCCCGGGTACGGGAGCGGGTCCTCGACTTCTACGCCCGCTACCCGGACGACGCCCCTCGACTCCGCAAGATCGCCGACCTCCTCGCGGCCGACGACACCCGGCTGCCGGGCGGGGACCGCCTCACGCCCTGCCGCCTGCGCACCCTCGGACTCGCTCTCGGCATGGGTGACGGCTTCGAGCGCCTTCACTGGCTGCTCGACGAATCCATGGACTCGGACGGCGAGCTGACGGACACCTTCCTCCACCAGGTGGAGGCCCTGTCCGGCTTCACCGACAACCCGCTGTTCGCCGTCATGCAGGAGACCCTGTACGGGCAAGGGGCCGGTCCGACCGGCTGGGCGGCCTCCCGGGCACTCGCCGCCTTCCCCGAATTCGCCGAGGACGCGGACCCTCTCCTGCTCACCGGGGAGATGATCTACCCCTGGATGTTCCAGAAGATCAAGGGCCTGCGCCCCTTCGCGGGCGCCGCGGACCTCCTGGCCCAGCGAAGCGACTGGCGCCCGCTCTACGACCCTCGCCGCCTGGCCGCCAACCAGGTCCCCCTCGCCGCGGTCGTCTACCACGACGACATGTACGTCGACGCGGACCTCTCCCTGCGCACGGCGCGTGACGTCGGCGCCGCCCGTGTCTGGGTCACCAACGAGTGGGAGCACGACGGCGTCACCACCTCCGGCGGCCACGTACTCGCCCGCCTGATGGATCTGGCCGCGGGCCGCGCCTGACCCGCCCACCCTCGCTTCGCCGCCTTTGCCCCGTCAGTCATCGCCCGCCTCCGACAGGAGTCCCATGTCTGTCCTGCCGATCTGTCTGCGTTCCGTCACCGCGACTCTCGCCCTCGCCTCGTGCCTGACCGCCCCCGCCACGGCGACCGCGGCCGCCCCATCCTCTGCGTCCCAGTCAGCCGCTCCCGCCTCCGATTGCGCGCTCCCCGGCAGGACCGGGTGGACCGACGAAGGCCACGACACCGATCGGGTCCAGTTCCAGCCCGCCACAGGAACACGGCGCGTACTGACGCTGTTCGTGGACTTCCCCGACGCCCAGGCCACCGACTCCACGGGCGCGTACGCCGCTCAGCTCGCCCCGGCCGCCGCCTGGATGCGCACAGCCAGCTACGGCCGCTCCCGACTCGCCCTCACCTCCCTGCACCGCTGGATCCGCATGCCGGCGGATTCGGACTCGTACGGCTTCGAACGCGGCCTCACCTTCGAGACCCACGAGAAGTACGTACGCGACGCGATCACGGCCGCCGACCCGCATGCGGACTTCTCCCGCTACGACATGGTCTACGTCGTCCCCACCAGGGCGGCGTCCGCGATCCCCTTCTCCCCGACCTATCTCCACGACCCCGCCTCGTCCGGCGTGACCGCCGACGGCACCCGCCTGAAGTGGGCCGTGACCTTCGGACAGGACCTCTGGCGCTGGGGCCACAAGGTCGTCGCCCACGAGACAGGCCACACCTTCGGCCTCCCGGACCTGTACTCCTTCACCGGCGCCACCCATCAGTACGTCGGCGGCTGGGACGTCATGGGCAACATCGCCGGCCACGCTCCCCAGTACCTGGGCTGGCACTCCTGGAAGCTGGGCTGGACCCGCGACGGCCAGGTCGCCTGCCTGGCCTCTCCCGGACGGCGCACCGTACGCCTGACCCCGGTGGAACGGCCCGGCGGAACCAAGATCGCCGTACTGCGCATCAGCGAGACGACGGCGTACATAGCGGAGTCCCGCCGGGCCGAGGGCAACGACCGGCACGCGTGCTCGGCCGGCGTCCTCATCTACAAGGTCGACTCCGCGACCCCTACCGGCGAGGGCCCGGTCCGGGTCATGAACGGCAGCCGGTCCGCGACACCGCGCACCGGCTGCACCGGACTTGACCTGGCGGCGTACACACCCGGCCAGACCTTCACGGACCCGGACGGCGGCGTCCGTATCGACGTTCTCGCGGGCGGAAGAGCGGGGGATGTGGTGCGGCTCCGCATGTCCTATAGTGCCGCACCAGCGAACCTTGCCCCGTCTGAGCGAGACGCTCCGTTCGGATGCTGGTCCGGTGTGCAACTGGGCGGTCCCTGACCGCGTGTCCTTCCGGTTCCAAACCGTGTGCAAGCCGCCCGGGGGATCTTTACCCTCCAGGCATGGATCTTCGCGAAGAACTGCCGAGCGACAGACCGGCCGTGCGGGATGTTCACCTGCGGGCGTTCGGCGACCATGGCCTTGTCGTGGCCGAACTGATCGATACCCTGCGGGACACCATCGCGCCCGAGGACGGTCTCTCGCTGGTCGCCGAGCGCGACGGGCAGGTCGTCGGCCATGTCATGTTCACCCGCAGTCTCCTTGATGCCCCTCGGCGGCTGGTTGAAGTCCAAGTCCTCAGTCCGTTGGCCGTGATGCCTGAGCTCCATAAGCGCGGTATCGGCTCGGCCCTGGTCCGACACGGACTGGGGATCCTCGCCGAGCGGGCTGTTCCCCTCGTCTTCCTGGAGGGCGATCCGGGCTATTACTCGCGTTTCGGCTTTGTGCCCGGTGGCGACCTGGGCTTCCGAAAGCCATCCCTGCGTATCCCGGACGGTGCCTTCCAGGCCATCAAACTCCCGAAGTACGAGCCATGGATGACGGGGACGCTGGTCTATGCAGAGCCGTTCTGGCGGCATGACGCAGTCGGCCTGCGTGACCCCAACGCATAGCGACGCCGGCGCCGATACCGCTGTTGTGACATGACGCGCCGTTTGCATGCTGGTCCGGGCGGCGCGGTGTAGCCAGGCTGTGCGGGTGGCAGAACGAGTACGCGTCCGCGAGATCGAGGACGACGAGGGCAGGCGGTTGCTGAGGATCATCCGCAGAGGCACCGGGTCGGTGGTGACCTGGCGGCGGGCCCAGATGGTGCTGCTGTCCGCGCAGGGCATGCCCGTGGCGAAGATCGCCGAGGTGACATTCACCAGCCCGGACCGCGTCCGGGACGTGATCCACAACTTCAACACCGACGGCTTCGACGCGCTCTACCCCAAGTACAAAGGGGGCCGGCCCAGAACCTTCACCCTCCCGGAACGCCGGGAGATCAAGAAGATCGCCAAGTCCAAGCCGGCCGAGCACGGCCTGCCGTTCTCGACCTGGAGCCTGGCCAAGCTGGCCGACTTCCTGGTCGCCGAGGGGGTGGTCGACGACATCAGCCACGAGGGCCTGCGCAACCTGCTCCGCGAGGAGGGCGTCTCCTTTCAACGCATAAAGACCTGGAAGACCTCACGCGACCCGGACTACGCGGCCAAGAAGGCCCGGGTCGAGCATCTCTACGCGATTGGTCGGCTACCCGGGGAGACAGTGGCGGAACCGGTACACGCGCACGGCGATCTCCTGGTCGGCGCACCTTGACCTGGACTTCTTCGATGGCGTACGGCGCCGTCGGGTGGCGCTGGACGCCGGGTGGAGTGTCCGGTTCGAGGATGTACCGCCGGTGCGCGGGTTCCGCTGGAATGAAGGCGATCGCAGCTTCCCCGGCCGGGTTGGCCGACCGGCGGCCGGTGCGCAAGAAGGGTCCTCAGCCCGCGCTTCCCCGACCCGAAGCCCCCATGGCGGCGGCTGCAGCGGACGCAGCCGCATTTAGTTTCAAACGATACCGTATCGAATAAGTGGATGGTTGTAGTATGGCCCCATGTCCGCCGACGTTCCTGACCGAACCACCGTCTCGCGCGCGACCGACCGCCCTGGTGATGAATCGCCTTTCGCTCTCGGCCTGCTGCTGCGCCGGGCGCACTGGCGCGCGGCCGCGGTGATGGGCGAGGCTCTTCGGCCACTCGGCATCGAGTTGCGGCATTTCGCGGTGCTGATCGAGCTGGTCAACCACGGGCCCACGGTACAACGGGACCTGGCGACGGCGACGGGGTCGGACAAGGCGGGAATCATGCGGGTCGTGGACGACCTGGAGCGCATGGGGCTGGCCGTTCGCAAGACCGTTCCGGGGGACCGGCGGGTGCGGGCGGTGGAGATCACGCCTCAGGGGCTCGAACTTTTCGATGCAGCCCACGTGGCGGCGGAGCCGCTGGCCGAGCGTCTCGTTGCCGCACTGGGGCCCGGCGAGCCCGATAGGCTGACGGATCTGCTGACCCGGTTCGCCTATCCCGCAGACAACGAGGCGTAAGCGCGCCCGCGCACCGATTTGCGCCTGGGCGCGCTTCGTCGCATGCGGCCTGCCGACAAACCCGGCCTTGAGCGATGCGGCCATCGTCACCACGCGCCAGCCCTGGCCGCGCGGCGGTCAGGGCTCCGTCGTCGATGCGGACCGAGTTGCCCGCACGGCTACCGCGCCGCATGCCTGGCCGACCACGTGTTCTCCGCCCCGTACGCATCACCGTCGTGTCGATGCGCGGCCCGTCGGCAGGCCGCACACCCCGCCGCTCCCGGAGCCGGCGACCAGCCCCAGGAGGCAGAGCGCCAGTGCCCTCGCCGACGGAGGGCGCGGCGGCGAGGGCGCCGTGTGACGTCCTGGGCCAGGCGTCAGATGGCGTCCACGGCGCGGCGGTTACGCGGCGAGGCGCTCCGCAAGTTCCTTGGCGCACGCGCGGCGAACGCGGCGGACTGCGCCGGGGTGCGCTCGGACGGAGCGGCGTAACCGGCGGACCAGGCGGCGGCGGTGATGTGCGGGACGGGGTCGGCGGCGAGGTCGCGGTAGGCCACCGTGCCCTCCGGGTGCTGCTCCTCCCAGACCTTGCGGCAGGCGGCCGTGACCGAACGGGACGAGGACGCCTCGCCGGGGAACACGGACGAGTCGATGTGCAGCAGCGTGGCCTTGGGCTGTCTCCAAAATGCTGTGCCCGCGGCGGAGATGCCGAGGGCGGGGGACTACGTACTCAGCGATAGTCAAACGCGATACGGTATCGAGTGATACCATCTCGGCCGTAACGGAAGTGGTGAGTAGATGGGGAGGCAGGCGATCATGGACGTCTACGAGGCGGTCACGAGCCGACGGGCGGTGCGCGCATTCACCGACCGGCAGGTCTCGAGGGGTGCGCTGGAGCGTGTCCTGTGCGCCGCGGCCTGGTCGCCGTCCGGATCGAACATGCAGCCGTGGCACGCCTACGTATTGACCGGCGGGGCGCTGGCCGAGGCAAGAAGCGCGCCGGCGAGCGCCTGGCCGCGGGCGACCCGCGGGACGAGCCGGAGTGCGAGCAGTACCCGCCTATGTTGAAGTCCCCCCTACCGCGAGCGCCGGTCCGCTTTCGGCGCGCAGCGCTACGGTTCACTCGGTATTCCGCGCGAGGACCTGGAAGCGCGTCAGCGGGCCGCTTCCGCGAACTGGGACTGCTTCGGCCGCCCGCGGCCTTGTTCTGCCACATCGACCGCGGCATGGGCGCACCCCAGTGGGCCGATGCCGGCATGTATCTGCAGATCGTCATGCTGCTGCTGCCCGCCGAAGGGCTGCACAGCTGCCCCCAGGCGAAGTTTCACAGGAGCGTCGCGGAGGTCCTGTCACCCCCGGCCGAGCTCATTCTCTTCTGCGGCATGTCGATCGGGTTCGAGGACGTCGCGGTGGACCACGCCCGTACGGGCCGGGCACCGCTCGACGAGACGGTCACGTTCGTCAACGACTGCTGACACGCCCGCCCTCAGCCGATGCGGCCGCCGTTTCCTGCCAGGCCCAAATAATTGTCTCTGCGCAGAATTGCGCATATTCCTCCGACGAAAGGCATGTCATGAAGTTCGCAGTCATCGGCGGTACCGGACTGATCGGGTCGCAAGTCGTCAAGGATCTGAACGCCACCGGGCACGAGGCAGTACCGCACTCGCAGTCCACCGGAGTCGACGTCATCACCGGCCAGGGACTGGACGAGGCGGTGGCGGGAGCCGACGTCGTCATCAACCTCACGAACTCCCCGACCTTCGACGAAGCCTCCCCGGCCTTCTTCCGGACCTCGATGGACAACCTTCTGGCCGCAGCCCACAAGGGCGGCGTCCGCCACTTCGTCATCCTCTCGATCATCGGCACGGACCAGGTCCCGGAGCTGGACTACTACCGCGCCAAGACGCTCCAGGAGAACATCCTCACGGACGGGCCGATCCCCTACTCGATCGTCCGGGCGACGCAGTTCATGGAGTTCATGGACGCCGTCCTGTCCTGGACCTCCGACGGCGACACCGTCCGGTTGCCCGCCACGCCGATCCAGCCGATCGCCTCCAAGGACGTGGCCAACGCGGTGGCAGAGGTCGCCGCGGGCGCCCCGCTGAACGGCATCCGCAACATCGCCGGTCCCGAGATCTTCAGCCTGGACGAGCTGGGCCGGATCACACTGTCCCGCA
The DNA here is from genome assembly GCF_053591995.1 of Streptomyces sp. NPDC002835. Taxonomy (NCBI): domain Bacteria; kingdom Bacillati; phylum Actinomycetota; class Actinomycetes; order Kitasatosporales; family Streptomycetaceae; genus Streptomyces; species Streptomyces sp. NPDC002835. Next base: position 61,811 of record NZ_JBSFUW010000041.1, read on the forward strand.
AGGGCGACAGCCGTACCGTCGTCACCGACCCCACCGCTGGCATGTTCGCTGTCGTCAACGGCGACGTCCTCACCGACAAGGACGCGCACCTCGCCCCCACCCGTTACACCGACTGGCTCTCCTGACCCCGCCCGCGCCCTCCCGGGCGCGCTGACCACAGAGCAACAAGCCCCGGCCGTCGTGGACGATGGCAAGAACTCGCCACGGCGGCCAGGGGTGGCACACGTCGCTTCGGTCGGCCACCGCATCTACCACTGGATTCACTCGGTGACTGCGTTGACGGTTGAGCAGGTCGAGTCGCGGGTCGAGGGATAGCCGACAGGTTGGGCAGTTGCGTCTCAACAGCGCCCCGCGCCTGCTCAACCACTCCTACTGGCACGAGAGCGCGGTCCAGATGACGTACGAGACATCCCCGCCTCTTGGTTGGTGACCGTGCCCGCCGCCGCCCGGCTGGGATCGATGGCGAGGTCCCCTTCGCGGACCAAAAAAGATCGATCACTTCATGGATGCCGCAACGTGCCACCGACGCGCGATTCTCGTCGGCCGGACCAGCGCACCCGACAACCGTTCCCTCAGTCAGCACGAGACCGTCCTCGACGCACTGGGTTCCCTCAACGTGCCGATCATCGCCGACATCGAGTGCGGCCACGTGCCGCCCTACATGCCGATCGTCAACGGAGGTTACGGCCGTATCGTCCACACACCGAGCCGGAGTGAACTGACACAGACCTTGGACTGACGCATCAGACCGGCCGCCCAGCCCTGACCGAGGTGGGTCGGATCAACAGAACGGCTCCCCGCTTCCGGTGCGCTGTTTCGTCCAGCCGGTGCGGGGGCTTTTGCGGGTCAGGCGCCGGGTCATCATGGTGTGAGTCCCCAGTTCAGGTGTGCTTCGGAGTGCTGGAGAAGGGGTTCGTAGTCGCGTGCGTTGCGGCGAGCGTTCATGCACCAGCCGATCGTGCGCTCGACTTTCCAGCGGCAGTGCAGGGCGACGAAGCCCTTGACACTTTTGGGCCGGGAGACGATGCGCAGGGTGAGCCAGAGGGTGTTCGCGGGCCCAGTCCACGAGTTCGCCAGCGTAGCCGCGGTCGGCCCAGACCTGGGTGATCTGCGGCTGGGTGAGGCGCAGGCGCCAGAACACGTCGCGGGCGGCGACGCCCTGCACTCCCGCCCGGACGCCGTCGCCGCGCTTGAGGTCGCCGCCAGCCGCGAGCTAGACCTGCTGCCCTTCAGGGGCACCACCGAGATCCCCGTCCAGTCGGGCACGATCAGCGACCGGTGGACCCACCGGCTGACGATGTGCGACCCGACCGCCGCCCACGCCATCCTCGCCCAGGGCAAGAAGGCGGAGACCTTCTTCATCGACCCACTCACCGACATGCCCGTCCTGCGCACCCCCGACAACGACGGCAAGCAGGTGCAGCGGTACTACGCCCCGCTGTCCTGCCGCACCTGACGGACCAGCAACAGAGCGCGAATGGCCAGCCAGCAGAGGGCGTGCAAACAAGTAGTCGGCGGCCGACGCATAGAGAAGCCCGCCGGACCTGCTGGTCACGGCGCTGCACAAGGCCCGTACCGAGAACATGATCGTCGCCAGAGCTCGCGCCCCTGATGCCGTACACCCTGGTCCTGGTGGGGCCCGCCGGTCCGGGGGACGATGCGAGCCCGACCAGGACCAGGGTGACGTCACCGAACCGGCGTGGCCGCCGCTGACGACCGTGCATGCTCGGAAGGCGACGGCCGGGCTGCGCGGGGCGATGGACGACGTCCGGGGGCTCCGTGGCGGTGCCCCCGGGGGTCCGGGACGCGCACTCAGCGCGGTCTGGGCGCCGCTCGGCTACAACGACTGGGGCGTCGTTCTGCAACGCGGACGGCTCAGCCGGGCGCAAGCGTACCGGCTCCCGGACTCGCCCCGCGCTCTGACCGCGATCCATGGCGCCGCCCGGGCCCAGGGGGGCCACGGTCGATCTGGCGGCGCTACCCCCGATGTTCTACCGGCGGTAGAATTAGCGGCATGAACAAGCCGACGAGCATCAAGACCAGCGAGGAAGTGCGCAACCGGCTGCGCATCCTCGCCGACGAGCGCGGCACCACCATCACCGAGTTGCTGGAAGAGCTCGCCGCCCGCGAGCTCACGGAAGCCGAGCGCGAGCAGCGTGCTGTCGAGGCCGCCCGGGAACTCGGTATCGAGTACGACGAGCAGGTCCAGCAGGTTGGCCAGAGCGCCTGGGCGAAGATCCGCGCCCACCAGGGTGGCACCGCCGCATGAACCTGACGGCCGTCCTGGACCACACCGCCCTGGCCGCCCTGTACCGTGCGGACCCGTTCTTCACCGGCCTCTACGTAGAGGCTTCGCGCGGCACCGGCCGTGTCATCATCCCCTCGCTCTCCGTCCTCGCTGCCGAGCGACAGGTCGCCGGCGCAGGCAAGCACGCAGCGTCCCTGCGGTTCGCGGAGAACGTCCCGTTCACCGCCGCGCACGCCCTGGACGCGATGGACTGGAGAAGCGTGGACTGGCCGGTGGCTCACGCGGCGGCGATCGCCTGGCACGCGGTGAAGGCGGGAGAGCCGCTCACGGTCCTGTCGCTGGAACCCGAGCTGTACGCGGGCACCGGCATCACTCCGCTGAACCCGACATGACCCGACGCGCCGAACCAGCGAAGCAGGGGAGTTCTGCGCGGCCAGTTCCGCTGACCGCTGCAGGCCGACCCCGAGATGGCGATCGTGCTGGCAACGGTCAAGGGCGGCATCGGCAAGCTCCGCGAACGCCCGAGGGGCGGCGGCTGGCGTGGCTCCCAGGCCGGTCCTGGACCCGCCCTGGACCGGCCCACCTGGCGGCCGGACATCCGGGCGGCGGTCATCTCCAAGGCGCGGATCAACATGCACCGCAAGATGGGGCCTTGACCCTTGATCCTGGACACACGAGACACTGGATCCTGAGGATCTGAGAACGGACATCTCGTGGTCATGAAGAACTATCCGCCGCAGTTCAAGGCGGACGCGGTCGCGCTGTATGAGTCGCGGCCCGAGGCGACGATCCGGCAGGTCGCTGCCGATCTGGGGATCAACCCCGAGACCCTGCGGAACTGGGTCCGGGCGGCCGGTGCGAGCCGGCCGCGGGGGCGCCGGGCGGAGGTGTCGGCGGAGCCGCCGACGCCGTTGGAGGCGGAGAACGCCGCTCTGCGGAAGAAGGTCCGTGAGCTGGAGGAAGAGCGCGAGATCCTGCGGAAGGCGGCGAAGTATTTCGCCGGGGAGACGCGCTGGTGAACCGCTTCCAGTTCGTCGCCGACCATCAGGGCCGTTACGGCGTGAAGCGGCTGTGCACCATCGTGGGCGTCGCCCGCTCCAGCTTCTATTACTGGCGTCGGACGGCCGCGGATCGGGCCGCCCGGCAGGCGGCCGACGCCCGCCTCGCTGCCCGGATACGAGCCGCGCACCACGAGTCGGACGGCACCTACGGCGTTCCCAGGATCACGGCCGAGCTCCGCGAGGACGGTGAGCGCGTCAACCACAAGCGGATCGCGCGGCTGATGCGGGCTGCCGGTCTCGCGGGCGTGCGCTTGCGCCGCAGGCACCGCAGCACGGTCGCGGACCCGGCCGCGGCGAAGGCCCCGGATCTCATCGGCCGCGACTTCACCGCGCGTGAGCCGAATATGAAGTACGTCGGCGACATCACCTGTCTCCCGCTGGACGGCGGGAAGTTCCTGTACCTGGCCACCGTCATCGACCTCGCCTCACGCCGCCTGGCCGGATGGGCGATCGCGGATCACATGCGCACCGGCCTCGTCATCGACGCCCTGGC
>NZ_JBSFUW010000042.1:0-59926 GCF_053591995.1 Streptomyces sp. NPDC002835
CCGAAGGGCTACGGGGGAGTCGGCGACTGACGACAACGCAACGAGGTGCGGCACCAGGGCACGCGAGCCCGGCAAGATCCGAACGAGAGGCCCTAGAGTCGCCGCATGAGACGAAGGACAGGTGCGGCGATGGCCGGGGCGGCGGTCCTGGCCTGGGGCGAGTGGATGAACTGGCGCTGGTCGCGCGCGCTCGTGGGGCACAGTGAGGGCACTGCCGAGGCCGTGGTCGTGCTGGGATTCCGGAATCCGGGAGCGACGGCGAACCTCGTCAACCGCTGGCGAGTACGCGCCGGCATCCGCTCCGTCGCCGCCGACAAGGCGCGTGGTACTCGCGTGATCTTCAGCGGCGGAGCGGTCGGCGGTGGCGCTGCGGAGGCCCGGTTGATGGCCGACTACGCGAAGTCGGTGCTCGGGTTCGACGGCTCTGTGCTTCTCGAGGAGGAGAGCGGGACGACGTGGGAGAACATCACGAACGTGATCCCTCTGCTCGAGGACGTCGACCGCATCAAGATCGCCTCCCAGCCGGCTCATGCGCTCAAGGCCCGTGCTTACGTGCGGCGGCAGCGCCCCGATCTCGCCGAGAGGCTCGTCCGTGCGGACGACTACCGCCCCGGCGAGTGGATCCTCGTCAAACCGCTGCTGGCTCTGTACGGACTGTGGACGCTCCGCGGTCTCCGGGCCGGCGAACGCCAGAGCGGCGTGCTCACACCGCGGTGAGGACCGGGTCCAGGGAGATGTGCGGGGACAGGGCCCGGAGGAAGTCGGGCGCGTCGAACATCTCGCCTGCGGAGGCCACACCGGCCGTCCTGGTCTGCCCGGCGAGGATGCGGTGAACCGCTTCCACCGCGAGCGGCGCGGTGACGGCGTAGATGTCCTGCCCCTTCGCCGTGGCGCGCCGTTCGATGCCGCCGGAGCGCACGAGGACGTCGACGAGGAAGGTCTGCGCGGATCGTCCACGGTCGTCGACCGGGGCCGGCGCCGGTGTCTCCGGGGCGGCCACGTCCTTGCCCGCCTCGACCGTCATATAGGTGCGCACCTCGGGGATGGGCAGGTGGCTGGGGATGGTGACGACATCGGCCATCGTGAACTCCCCCAAGACCGCCCGGGTGCCCATCGGCTCTGGAAACGGCCAGTCCAGGACGGGCAGTTCGTCGGTGTGGTACTCCAACTGCCCCTTCGTGTAGCGGATCCGTCGGCCGTTGCGCCGCTCCTGGACGGCCTTGCCGGCGGCCCGCGTCCCCTCCGTGGGGTGCCAACTGCTCAGCGCGTACGCGATGTGGGCCTCGTCGGCCGTCGTCCAGTCACCCATCGCCGCGGTGGCCAGCAGGTCACCGAGGCCGCCGTAGAAGGCCATCGCGGGGACGACCGCCATTCCCGCGGCCCGGGCGCGGTCCTTGAACTGCGCGAACGTGTCGGCGTTGGCCTCGATCTCGGCCGCCACGTCCACGTACGGGATCCCGGCGCGCAGCGCCGCCTCGATCACGGGGGCGGCGGTCGTGGTGAAGGGCCCTGCGCAGTTGATCACGGCCGACGTGCCGGACAGCGCACGGTCGAGCGAGGCCGCGTCGTCGATCGACGCCGGCCGGGCGTCGAGGCCGGGGTACGCGGCCGCCAGCGCCCGGAGCTTGCCGGCGTCGCGACCGGAGAGAACCGGAACGAACCCGCGCTCCCGAAGCTGTGCCACCACGAACCGCCCGGTGTGCCCGTACGCGCCGAACACCGCGACCGTCTGCCCTGATCCCATGACGTCTCTCCCTGCCCGCTGCCTGGAATGATCTGCTGCGGCCATCCTGACGAGAGCGGGTACCCCTCCGTGAGTGTCCGGAACGACATGCCCCGTACAATTCCGGACATGGGTACTGTCGCGCTGGCCGTCACCGACGGGATGCTGCACTTCGAACTGTCCGTGGCCTGCGAGGTGTTCGGCTTCCCACCGGCGGGAGTGGCCGGACGCTGGTACGACCTCGCGCTGTGCGGGTCGGACGCCGTGCGGGTCGGCCGGTTCCTGCTGGAGCCCGACCGCGGGCTCCACGGGCTGCGGCACGCCGACACCGTGATCGTCCCCGGCTGGGCGGACATCGACGTGGACCCGCCCGCCGACCTGGTCGACGCGGTCCGTGCGGCCTACGAGGCGGGCGCGCGCGTGGCCTCGCTGTGCACGGGCGCGTTCGTGCTGGCCGCCGCCGGTCTGCTGGACGGGAAGCGTGCGACCACGCACTGGGCGCACACCGACGCCCTGGCCGCCCGCCACCCCGAGGTGGAGGTCGACCCGGACGTGCTCTACGTGGACAACGGCAGGGTCTCCACCTCCGCCGGCAAGGCCGCCGCGATGGACCTGTGCCTGCACCTCGTCCGCCTCGACCACGGCTCTTCGACGGCCAACGCCGTCGCCCGCCGCCTGGTCGTGCCACCCCACCGGGCGGGTGGCCAGGCCCAGTTCGTCACCGCGCCGGTGCCCGACCGGGACGACCACCCGCTCGCCACGCTGTTCCCCTGGGCGATCGAAAACCTCCACCGGCCGCTGACCGTGGAGGACCTGGCGCGCCGGGCGCTGATGAGTTCACGCAACCTGGGCCGCCATTTCAGGGCGGCTGCCGGCACCACCCCACTGCAGTGGCTGCTGACTCAACGGATCCGCCGCGCCCAGGAGTTGCTGGAAACCACCGACGAGAGTGTGGAGGCCATCGCGACGGCCACCGGCATGGGCACCGCCACGACCCTGCGCCGGCACTTCAACCGCACGGTCGGCGTGCCCCCGGACACCTACCGCCGTACCTTCCGCTCACGGGCCCTCCCCGGCTGAACGACAGCGCACAACGCCCCGGCACAGGTTCCGGTGCCGGGGCCGGTTGTGGAATGCCCATACGGCCGAGCGGGTTCCCTGCGAGCCGGCCGCGGCAGCCGTACGGGATGCCACACGACACGTGGACGGCAGCAGCGGCGGCCCGTCACATCGAACAGGAGCACACATGGACCAGCCGGCCACCGAACCCACTCCCCTCGACGTGCCGTCCGTCCCACCGGGGCCGCCGGCGCCGGTGCCGTCCCGTGCGTCCACCCGGGGGCCGATGGTCAAACTGGCGGTCCTGGCACTGCTGTTGGCCGGTCTCGGCTGCGCGGTGCTCCTGGGCGGTGGCGGTCTCCTGGAGGACGTACGGCAGTGGGTCGACTCGCTCGGTTTCTGGGGCCCGCTGGTCTTCGCGCTCTGCTACGCCGTGGCGGTGACCGCGCTTCTGCCGGGCTCCGTGCTCACCGCGTCCGCCGGCGCCCTGTTCGGGCTGCCGCTGGGTGCGGCGACCGTGCTGGTCGGAGCCACGGCCGGCGCCGCGCTCTCCTTCGGTCTCGCGCGCCGACTGGGGCGCCCGGCGGTGGCGCGCTTCGCCGGATCGGGACGACTGGCCCGCCTCGACGCGCATCTGGCACGCCGCGGTTTCGTGGCCGTACTGCTGCTGCGCCTGGTGCCGCTGTTCCCGTTCGCCGTCATCAACTACGGGGCCGGGGTGACCGGTGTCCGGTTCCGGCCGTACGTGGCGGCCACCGCCCTGGGCATCGTGCCCGGCACGCTGGTCTACACCGGCCTGGGCGATTCGCTGGGGAGGCCCGAATCGCCCGTGCTGTGGGCGGCGTTGACGGGACTCGTGGTCCTGAGCGCCGGCGGGTGGTGGGCGGCCCGGCGGATCCGGTCCCGCACGCCGTCGGGGAGCCCCGGTCGCTGAGCTTCTCGTGGACGTCGAACGGAAGCGCTGTGGCTAGGCTCCCGTGCGGGGCGGTGGGCCCGGATTTCCGTCCGCGGCGGGCGGGTCGTCCAGGAGCGACGCGCCGAACGCGCGCAGCCGGTCCACGGCCCCGGTGTCCGGTGCGGCCCGTCGGGCCAGGGCCTGGTGGATCTCCTCGTAGACCGATGCCTCGAGGCCGCAGCGGCGGCAGTCCTTCACATGGGCCGCGACCCGGCGGGCGGTGACCTCGTCGATCTCGCCGTCGAGGTAGGACTGCAGCAGCCGGCCGGCGCGCAGGCACGCTGTCATCTGTCGCAGCATCCGGCGTTCGGCCGTCGAGCGCCGCCACCATGGGTGCCTGGTCACATCACACCTCGTTTCGGTGCCAGTCCGGCAGCGGCCAGCCGAGTCCGGATCCGTTTGCGCGCCCGGTGCAGCCGGCTCATCACGGTGCCTTCCGGCACGTCCAGCAGCCGGGCGGCCTCCGCGTACGTGAGGCCGTCCACGTCCACCAACTGCACCACCTGGCGGTGCTTGTCCGGCAGTGCGCGCAGGGCCTCGTCGACCACCTCGTCGAACGCCTCCCCGACCACGATCTCCTCCGCCGACCCGCCGGCGCCCGTGGAGCTGAGCCGGTCCAGGTCGGCGTCGGGATCGTCCAGGAGGTGCGGACAGCGACGGCGGTGACGGTTGATCTCGGCCCGCCGCATGATCGTCAGCAGCCAGGCACGGGGGTGTCTCCCGTCGAAACGGTCGACGGCCCGGTACGCGCGCAGCAGCGTGTCCTGCACCAGGTCCTCGGCGTCGGCGGGCTGCACGGTGAGCGTCATCGCCACCCGCAGCAGCACCTCCACCTCGGGCAGCACATAGGCGGCGAACGCCTTGCCACGAGGGTCGGCCGCATCCGGCGACGCGGTCACTTCTTCTTCCACGCGGCGGAAACCCGCCGACGGGACGAAAACATTCCATGCTCCCGGTTTCGCCGGCCGGCGGCGTCCTTGCGGGCGTGCTCGCGGGCGTGCTCACCGACAGCGGGGCGTACAGGCAGGGGCACGGTCACCGCTCCGTCGTCGCGAGGACGCGGCGCAGCGGCAGGGGCAGGGTGCGTTCGTCACCGACCCACTCGGCGAGTGCCCGCTTGGCGGCGTCCGCGCGTCCGGGGCGCAGCCCGGGCAGGTAGAGGCCGTCGACGAGGACGGCCGCGTCCTCCGGCGTCTTCAGTACGAGGGTGAAGACCCGGCGTTCGTCGGCCAGGACGGTGAATCCCGCCTGTCGCAGCACCTTGGCGACGGAGTCCTTGGCCCGCGGGTTGGGCCAGGGCTGGCGTGCCACGCCCAGTGTGCGCATGACCTTGGCCCAGCCCAGCAGCCCCGACGGGTCGAGCCCCGGACGGGAGGGCACGAGGGCCGCGAGCGTCCCGCCGGGGCGCAGCACCCGCCTGACCTCGCCGAGCACCCGCGGCAGCGGGGTGAGCACCGGCAGGCACATCGACGCGCAGACGGCGCCCACGCTCGCCGACGGCAGCGGGAGGGCGTCGGCCGTCGCCCGGACGAGCGGCCCGCGGCCGAGCCGGGCGGCCGCGGCCAGTTCGCCCTGCGAGGAGTCGATGCCGACCCAGTCGGCGTCCGGCAGCAGGGGGCGCAGCGGCGCCGTGCCGCAGGCCAGGTCGAGTACGGTGCCGGTCGCCGAGCGCAGCGGCTCGGCCAGCCAGACGTGCGGGGAGGCGTCGGCCCGCTCGAAGAACCGCTCGGTGATGCCGGGACGGTCGTCGTGGTAGGCGGCGAGATAGCGGCGCCACTCGTACTCGTCCAACGCGATGGCTCCTCGTGGTGGGTGATCGTGCGGGGTGCTCGGCGGCGATCGGAATGTACCGTCCCGCGTCCCGGGTTTCCGGTCCATGAAGAGGCAGCGCGTCCCCGGGTCACGCCAATTGTGGGCGGAAGGCCGGGAGAGACTACGGCACCTGCGGTTCTGCGGTGCGGTGGAGGCATTCGCCGACGGGGAGCTCACCGGGCGCCGTCAGGTGCGTGTGGCCGCGCACATCGCCTGCTGCCGGGCGTGCAGCGGCTCCCTGCAGACGTTGCGGTTGATCAAGGCCTCGCTGCGGCGCAGCCCGCGGCGCACGCCGGAATCGCTCGCCTCCGTCCGCGTGCGCCGCTTCGCCCGGCGGCTCGCCGCGCCGCCGCGTCCCGGGCCGTGAACCGCCGGGGCCGGTAGCGGTGTTGGGGCCGTGGTCGCCGGGCCGGTACCGGCGGTGCGGCCTGTGCCGGCCCGGCGGTCGCAGCCCGGTCCCGGCACGGCCCGGGGCAGCACGGCCCCGCCCGGTCCAGCGGTCGAGGCCCGGGAGCCGGTCCCGCCCGGCCCGGTTCAGCAGCAGGCGGCCGCCGAGGCCGAGGCGCCGGTCGCCGTGGCGCCGGCGGGTGCGCAGGGGAACAGGCCGAAGTGCGTCTCCTTGGCGCCGGTCACGGTGAAGTGCGGGGCGTAGCGCGTCCGTTCCAGCATGTCGGCGGTGTTGCCGCAGACCAGCACCGGCCTGCCGGTGTGGAAGCGGTGGTGGTCGTCGAGGTCGAAGGCGTGCGGGTGCTCGGTGATCGTGCCCCGGTAGACGGCGATCTGCCCGTAGTCCTCGCAGCGGTCCTCCAGCGGCAGCTTGAAGGCGCGGACGGTGCGTGAGGTGAAGGCGGCGAAGCCGATCTTCCGCTCGATCTCCGGGCTGCTCAGTGTGATGGGCGTGGTGGCGACCGTACGGGCGTCCGCGCAGCCGGACGCCTGCATCAGCCGGCGGAAGTCCTCCGTGTAGAGGGCGCCGGCGAGGCATTCGCCGACCAGCTCCGGGTCGTCCATGAGCGCGGCGGGCAGGCGGCGGTCGGCGAAGACGTCGGAGAAGTACAGCTCGCCGCCGGGCTTGAGGACCCGGAAGATCTCCCGGAAGACCCGCGGCTTGTCCGGGGAGAGGTTCAGCACGCAGTTGGAGACGACCAGGTCGACGGAGCCGTCCGCGACCCCGGCGGCGGCCAGGTCCTCGATGTAGCCCTGGTGGAACTCCGTGTTGGCGTACCCGAAACGCTCCGCGTGCCAGTCCTGGTGGCGGCGGGCCACGGCCAGTTGTTCCTCCGTCATGTCGACGCCGACGACCCGGCCCTCGGCGCCGACGAGCTGGGACAGGACGAACGCGTCGCGCCCGCTGCCGCAGCCCAGGTCGAGGACGGTGATGCCGTCGACGGCGGCCGGGATCGGGGAACCGCAGCCGTAGAAGCGGTCCTGGACCTCGTCGTGCACCCGGGTGAGGGCGTCGGCGATGTGGGCCGGCGGCGGCTCGGCGATGCAGCAGGCGGAGGTCTTCAGGTCCTGTGAGGACGACAGCACCGTGCCGTAGTACTCCTTGACGGCGTCCGTCACGGAACCCGCGGTGGTCGAAGAGCGCGCAGTGGTCGTGGAGCCGGTCGGGACATCGGTCGTCATGTTCTCCCCTGTGGCAGGCGACGGACGGGTCACGGCGGCGTGTGCCGTCGTGCGCCGGGAACCCGCCGCGGCGCGGACGGCATTCCGTTGTGCCGGACCTTGTGCCGGACCGCCGGACCCTTGTGCCGGACCCTTGTGCCCGACACGCCAGACCGGGAGTGGGCCTCCCCGTGCCGCACGGCGTGTCGAATGAGTCGTGCCCGGAGGGAAGGCAGCGGCCGCCCCGGCGGGTTTCCTTGCCGCAGCGGAACAAGAGAGGCGAGTGAGGCGGCCGATGAGCAGGGGACAGCCCGCGCGGAGCGACGCGACGTACGACCTGGTGGTGATCGGCGGCGGCAGCGCCGGCCTGACCGCAGCCCGGACCGCCGGCCGTCTCGGCGCCCGCGTGCTGCTGGTCGAGCGGGACCGGCTGGGCGGTGACTGCCTGTGGACCGGGTGCGTGCCCTCCAAGGCGCTGCTGCATGTGGCCGCCGAGGTACAGGCCGCGCGCGGGGTGGGGCGGTACGGGCTGCGGGCGCCGCACGGTCCGGCGGACCTGGCGGCCGCCATGGCGCACGTCAGGCAGGCGATCGGGGCGATCGAGCCGCACGACTCGGTCGAGTCCCTGCACGCCTTCGGTGTCGAGGTGGCCCACGGGGCCGCCGTCTTCACCGGACCGCGGACGCTGCGGGTGGAGGCCGAGCGCGAGGTGGCGTTCCGGTACGCGGTGATCGCCACCGGCTCGGCCCCCTCCCTGGTCCCCGTCCCGGGTCTCGCCGAGGCCGGCCCCCTGACCAGCGACACCGTGTGGGGCCTGACCGCGCTGCCGGGGCGGCTGGTGGTGCTGGGCGGCGGGGCCATCGGCTGCGAACTGGGGCAGGCCTTCGCCCGGCTCGGCTCCGAGGTCACCCTCGTGGAGGCCGCGGACCGGTTGCTGCCGCGCGAGGAACCCCGTGCCTCCACTCTCGTGGAGGAGCGGCTGACGGCCGAGGGGGTGACGGTACGCACGGGCTACCGGGCCGCGAAGGTCGACGGCGGCGCCGTGCACGGCCCGGGCGACCCCCTGCCGTACGACGCGCTCCTGGCCGTCACCGGCCGCCGTGCGAACACCGGCGGCCTCGGACTGGAGGCCGCCGGCGTGGAGCTGACCGAGGGTGGCGACGTCCGGGTGGACGACCGGTTGCGCACCGCCAATCCGCGGGTCTACGCGGCCGGGGACGTCACCGGCCGCTCCGCCTTCACGCACCTGGGCGGGGTGCAGGGCGGGGCCGCCGCCGCGGACGCGCTGCTGGGCGCGCGGCGCCGGATCGACTACGCCGCGGTGCCCTGGGTGACGTACACCGACCCGGAGGTGGCCCGCGTGGGCCTGACCTCCGCCGAGGGGGCCCGCACCCTCACCGTGGACCACGACCGGGTCGACCGGGCCGTCGCCGACGGCCGCGTGGACGGCTTCACCCGCCTGGTGCTGGACGGCCGCGGCCGGATCGCCGGCGCGACCGTGGTCGCCCCGCGCGCCGGGGAGACCATCGCGCACCTGGCGACGGCGGTGCGGCTCGGCTGGACGCCGTCGCAGTACGCCAGAACCGTGCACCCGTACCCCAGTTACACCGACGGGCCCTGGCACACGGCCCTCACGGACGTGTACGCCCGCCTCGCCCGGGCCCGCCCGCTGACCGGCGCGCTGCTGGGGCTGCACAGGAAGGTCCGGCCGTGATCCTCCGCCGCTCCTCGTACGAACCGGAAACGGAGATGTGACCGATGGGAATCCTGGCGCGGCTGCGGGCCCTGGACCGGGCGACCCGGCCCTACGACCCCGAGTTCGTGGCCGCGATGGCACGCCGGTGGGCCGAACTGCCCGACGTCGTCAAGACGCCCGGACAGATCCTCGGGCGGCACGGGGTGGGCTGTGAAGGCACGCACGGTGTCTTCCCCCGGTGCAACCTGAAGTGCACGCCCTGCTACCACTCGCGGGACGCGAACCAGGTCCGGGTCGACGGCCCGCACACCCGTCGGCAAGTGGCCGCGCAGATGGGCCTGTTGCGCAGGCTGCGCGGCCCGCGCGCCCACGCCCAGCTCATCGGCGGCGAGGTGAGCCTGCTCCCGCCGGACGAGCACGCCGCCGCCCTGGAGATCATGCGCGCCGAGGGCCGGGAGCCGATGAGCTTCACGCACGGCGACTTCGACTACGACCACCTGGAGCGGCTCGCCCTCGGCGAGGACGGTCGGCGGCGCTTTCGCCGGCTGTCGTTCGCCGCGCATTTCGACCGGTTCATGTACGGCAGGCGCGGCATCGAGCGCCCGCCCGACGAGCGGTCGCTGAACCCGTACCGGCAGCGGTTCGCCGCCATGTTCGCGCGACTGCGGCGGGAACACGGGGTGCGGTACTTCCTCGCGCACAACATGACCGTCACGCCCGGCAATCTGGACGAGGTCGCCGGTGTCGTCCGGGACTGCCACGCCATGGGGTACGGCATGTTCTCCTTCCAGCCCGCCGCGTTCCTCGGCGACGAGCGCCGCTGGAAGGAGTCGTACCGCGAGGCGACCCCGGAAGCGGTGTGGGCGGAGATCGGGCGCGGCGCCGGCCGCACCCTCGGATACCGGGTCTTCGAGAACGGCGACGTGCGCTGCAACCGCACCGCCTACGGCTTCTACGTCGGCCGGCGCTGGTATCCGTTCCTGGAGGAGGATGATCCGCGCGATCTGGCCGTGCGCGACGCCTTCTTCCGGTACTTCGGCAAGGTGAGTTTCACCGGCACGCCGCCCGCCCTGCTCGCGGCGAAGCTGGCCCGTGTCGTGGCCCGCCACCCCTCGACCGTGGTGGTCGCGGTGTGCTGGCTGGCCCGTACCGCCGGCCGGGTCGGGGTGGGGCGGCTGCTGCGGCACCGCTGCCGTGTCCGGCCGGTCACCTTTGTGATGCATCAGTTCATGGACGCCGAAGTCGTCGCCCCCGCCTGGGAGATGATGCGGCGCGGCGAGCGGGCGACGGAGCCCCGGCTGCTCGAGGCGCAGGAGCGGCTGGCCGCCTGCCACTACGCGATGGCGCACCCTGAGGAGGGCATGGTGGTGCCCGCGTGTGTGCAGCACGCGGTGCTCGACCCGGCCGAGAACGCCGAACTGCGCACGCTGCTCCCGCTCGTCGAAGTCCGAACGACCGTAGGTACAACCGTTCATTCATCCGTCCGCCGTCCCGGCCCACAGGAGAGATAACCCCATGCGCATAGGAGTCATCACCGGCTCAGGCAGCTACGACTGGCCGCACCTGGAGGACGCGGCCCAGCGCACCGTCACGACCGAGTACGGGCAGGTGACCGTCACCGAGGGCCGTCTGAAGGGCGCCGAACTGGTTCAGCTGTCCCGGCACGGCGCCGGTCACCACCGGCTGTCCCACCAGGTCGACCACCGGGCGAATCTCGCGGCCCTGCTCGCCTGCGAGGTCGACGCGCTGGTGTCGTTCACGGTGTGCGGCGCGGTCGATCCGGCCGCCGCGCCCGGTTCGCTGGTGGTCTTCGACGACCTGTACTTTCCCGGCAACCGGCTGCCCGACGGCTCCGCCTGCACCTGGTACGACACCCCCGGCGCCGCCGGACGCGGCCACTGGATCTTCGACCGGCCGTTCAGCGAGCCGCTGCGCCAGGCGCTGATCGCCGCCGCCGCACACACCGGAGCACCCGTGGTCACCCGGGGCGTGTACGGGCATGTGGACGGCCCCCGTTTCAACAGCCGCCCGGAGATCGCGGCCCTGGCGGCGGCGGGCGTCACCGCCGTCAGCCAGACGGCCGGCCCGGAGGTGGTGCTGTCCGGGGAGGCCGAACTGCCGATGGCCCTGGTCGGTTTCGTCACCGACCACGCCAACGGGGTCGCACCCGAACCGGAGCCGGTCGAGGCGCTGTTGGCCCGGATGGCCGCGAGCAAGGACACCTTCGCCGCCCTGGCCGCCCACGCCCTGCCCGGGCTGGGCCCCGTGGCCCCGGTCGGCACCGTCTACCGGTTCGGCTCATGAGTCCTCGCCGTACGCCTTCGGCCACCGCTGAGGCGCCCCGGTCGCACCCCGTGCTCGCTCCCGCTCCGGCGGTGCCGCCCGGGAGCGCCGCGCCGCTCCGGCCCGCGGAGGCGCTGTGAGCAAGGTGTCGATCGTCGTCCCGGTCCTGAACGAGGAAGCCACCGTGCAGGCCGCGTTGAGCCGCCTGTGCCGGGACTTCCACGACTGCGAGCTGATCGTCGTCGACGGCGGCTCCACCGACGCCACCGTCGAACTCGCCGCCGCCCACGCCACGGTGGTCCACAGCGCACGCGGCCGGGCGAAGCAGATGAACGAAGGCGCCCGGCACGCCCGCGGCGACGTGCTCTGGTTCGTCCACGCCGACACCACCGTCGACCCGGCGGCGCTCGGCCAGATCCGCGCCTGCCTGGCCGACCCGGCGGTGGTCGGCGGCGGGCTGACCATCCGCTTCGACCGCCGCACACCCGGCCTGAACTATCTGGCGTGGTCCTCGAACGCCAGGGCCCGCCGGCTGCACCACATCTTCGGCGACCAGGCCATGTTCGCCCGCCGCGGCGTCTTCGACGAGCTGGGCGGCTTCCCCGACCTGGCCCTCATGGAGGATCTGGAGATGTCCCGGCGGCTGCACCGGCGGGGCGAACTGCGCCTGCTGCCCGCCACGTCGACGGCCTCCTCGCGCCGGTTCACCGCCCACGGCACCTGGCGCATGATCGCCTTCATGCAGTACCTGAAGCTGCTGTACTTCGCGGGCGTCGACACCGAGACCATCCGCGACCGCTATGCCGCCGGCCCCGGGCTCCTCGGCCGCGGGCGGGCGACGCGCGGCGCCCGCGCCGAACGGTCCTGACACCCCTGCCCGTTCCCTCTGGAGACTGGAGACCATCGCTGTGCGCATCGCAGTATGCGGAGGCCCCTACGGCAACCCGTACGCCCTGCAGGCGTTCGTCGACGACGCGCGCGCCCGGGGCGCCGAGCGGCTGTTCTGCCTGGGCGACCTCGGCGGCTTCGGCGCCGACGTGGACGCCCTGTGGCCGATCCTGACGGACAACGGCGTCGAGTGCGTCGCGGGCAACTACGACGTGGCGATCGCCCGCGGCGACGCCGACTGCGGCTGCGGCTACCGCGACCCGAAGGACAACGAGTACGCCCAGATCGTCTACGACCACACGCTCGCCACCACGGGCCGCGACTTCGCCGCCTGGATGGGGACCCTGCCCACCGAGCGCCGGGAGACGATCGACGGCGTGGACGTGCACATGGTGCACGGCTCGACGCTGGCCCTGAACGACTTCTGGTGGGAGTCGCTGCCGGAGGACGAGCACCGGCTGCGCACCGCGGCGTCCGGCGCCGACGTGGTGCTGTGCACCCACAGCGGCCTGCCCTGGCAGCGGCGCATCGGCGACACGCTGGCCGTCAACGTCGGCGTGGTCGGCAAACCGGCCAACGACGGCCGCCGCGAGGTCTGGTACGCGATCCTCGACCTGGCCGACGGGCGCGTCGAGGCCGAACTCGTACCGCTCGCCTACGACTGGCGGGCGCAGGCGCGCTCGATGCGGGCCGCCGGGCTGCCCGAGGTGTTCGTCGAGACGGTGGAGACCGGCTGGTGGACCACCTGCCTGGAGGTCCTGCCGCCGCGCGAACGCTCCCGGGGCCGCTATCACCTCTACCGCTCCACGCTGCCGTCCGGCTTCCGGCCCGCCGACGAGGGCTGGGGCGAGACCACGCCCCGGGCCCTTGAGGACCCGGGGCCCGACGGTCCAAGTGGTGCCCACAGGCCGGTGGTTCCACTGTTCGGCACCCCGTACTTCCCGTCCCGGCTGTGGATCTACACCAACTTCCACTGCAACCTGGCCTGCGACTACTGCGCCGTCGCGTCCTCCCCGAAGGCCGCGCCCCGGACCCTGACCACCGACGCCTTCCGGGCCCGCGTGGACGAGGCCGTGGACGCCGGGTTCACCGACCTGTACCTCACCGGCGGTGAGCCCTTCCTCCACCCGGAGATCGTGAGCCTGCTCGACCACGCCACCACGCGGCTGCCGACCGTCGTCATGACCAACGCGATGCTGCTGCGCGGCCGCCGGGCCGCCGGGCTGGCGGACCTCGCCGACCGCAAGCTCACTGTCCAGACGTCCCTGGACGGCGCCACCGCCGCCGCCCACGACGCGCACCGCGGCGACGGCTCCTGGCGGCGCACCATGGACGGCATCCGCCAACTGATCGACCTCGGTCTGCCGCCGCGCGTCGCCCTCACCGAGACGCCCGAGAACACGCACGAGGTCCCCGCGGTCGCCGAACTGCTGGCCGGACTCGGGCTGCCCGCAGACCACTTCGCCGTACGCCCGCTGCTGCGCCGCGGCTTCTCGGAGACCGGGGTGGAGATCGGTGAGGACTCCAGCATCCCGGAGCTGACCGTCACCGCCGGCGGGCTGCACTGGCACCCCGCCGGAGCCGACCTGGGCACCAGCCCGGACATGCATCTCGCCCCCGCCGGAACTTCGCTCGTCACGGGCCAACAGCTCGTGACCGAGCGGTTCTTCGCCGCCCGTCTCGCCGACGGCAGCCTGCCCCGCCCCGTCCACTGCGCCATGTGACCCGTACGGCAAAGGAGTTCACCATGCAGCACCACGTCGCGATCCTCGGCTCCGGTCCCGTCGGCCTCGACGCCGCACTCGCCTGCGCCGCCGCCGGGCGGACCTTCACCGTCTACGAGGCCGGGGACACGGTCGCCGCCCATGTGCGCGCCTGGGGCCATGTGCGCCTGTTCACCCCGTGGGACCTCAACGTGTCCCACCGGATGCGCGCCCTGCTGCGGCACGCCCCGACCGGCCAGGACTGCCCCACCGGGGCGGAGCTGGCGGACCGTCTGCTGGATCCGGTCGCCGCACTGCCCGTGCTCGCCGACCGGATACGGCTGCGGACCCGTGTCGTCGGCGTCGCCCGCACAGGCCTGCTGAAGCACGAGCAGATCGGCTCTGGCGCCCGCGCCGCGGCCCCCTTCACGCTCCTCCTCGACGGGCCAGACGGTGAGGAGACGGCGGAGGCGGACCTCGTCCTGGACTGCACCGGCACCTACGCGGTCCCCAACACCCTGGGCGCCGGCGGCATCCCGGCCCGCGGGGAGCGGGCCCTCGCCCACCGGATCACCCGTACGCTCCCCGCCGTCGAGGACCGGGTGCGCTGGGCCGGCACGGTCCTGCTCGTGGGCGCCGGGAAGTCCGCGCAGACCGCCGCGCGCGACCTCGCAGCGCTGCCCGGCACCCGGGTCGAGTGGGTCGTGCGCAGCGCCGCGCCCGACTGGGGAGCCGTGCCCGACGACACACTGCCCGGCCGCCGGCACCTCGTCGAGACCTCCCGGGCGTTCGCCGGCGGCGCCCATGGCAACGTCACGGTCCACACCGGCGCCCAGGTCCAGGCCCTCGCCTCCGACGGGGGCCGCGTCCACGTCACCCTGGCCACCGCGGACGGTCCGGGGGAGGTCGTCTGCGATCACGTCGTGTCGCTGACCGGCTACGTCGGGGACGCCTCCCTCTACCGGCAGTTGCAGGTCCACGAGTGCTACGCCACGGCCGCCCCCATGAACCTCTCCGCCACCCTGCTCGGCTCGGCGGGCGGCAACTGCCTCGCCCAGCCCGCCGTCGGCGTCGACGCCCTGCGCAACCCGGAGCCGCACTTCTTCATCCTCGGCGCCAAGTCCTACGGTCGCCTCAACACCTTCCTGCTGCGCACCGGTTACGAACAGGTCGACGCGGTCACCGGCGCGTACGTCCCGGCCCTGGCGGTCTGAGCAAAGCCTCCCCGCGCCAGGGCGACGGCGGCTGTCGGGAAATCCCGTGCGTCCCATGCGTCACGGGCACCGGCGTTTCGGCCAACCCCGAGCGCCCGACGGCGGCCTCAGCACTGCGACCGCGTGTTCGACCCCTTGCGTCGCAAGGGGTCGAGCGCGTCCGGAAGCAGGCGTGTTCGATTCCTCCGGCAGGTCGTTGAGCCGTGCACCGCCGAGCCGTCCGGGTGCGGTGACGACCCCAGGGAGGGATGCAGGTGACTGAGACCGACACCTCGACTGCGAACGCGAAGACCCCTCCCCCGCCACCCCCGGCCACCATCACCTTCGAGGGCGAATACGGCAGGAATCCGCTGGCGGAGGCCGGTTTCGGGGCGATGTGCAGGCGGCTGCCCTCCGTGCTCGGGCACACCGCGCGGATGGCCTGGGCCGTCGACAGACCCGGCGTCGTCCTGCTCCTCGTGTGCCAGCTCCTCACCGGCGCCGCGGCCGCCCTCGTCCTCGCGTTCACCGCGCAGGCCATGACGCACGTCCTCGGCACCGGCACCGTGTCGGCACGCCTGCACGCCGCACTGCCCGCGCTGCTCGTGGTGACGGCCGCCGCGGGCCTCGGCCGGATCAGCAGCGCCCTGTCCTCGTACGCGGACGGGCGCATCACGCCGCTGCTGACGACCGAGGCGGACCTCGCGCTCGTCTCCGCCGTGTGCCGCGTCGAGGCCTCCGCGTACGGGGAGGACGGATTCGCCGACCGGCAGGAGGCCGCCGAGGTCGGCGTCACCCGCACCCGGCTGATGGTGCAGGACGCCCAGCGGTTCATGGCCGCCCTGGTCCGCATGGGCGCCGCGAGCAGCGTCGTCACGGCGCTGCACTGGATGCTGCTGCCGGTGCTCCTGCTGGCCGTGATCCCCGCCGGCGTCGGCGCCGTCCTGTCCGCCCGCGTGGACTACGAGACCCACTACCTCAACGTCGGCGACCGCAACGTCCGCTCCATGATGCGCTGGTGGGCCACCTACTCACGCTACGGGGACGAGGTCCGCGCCAACGGCATGACCGGCTACCTCGTGTACTGGTACCGCGCCCTGTCCGACCGCATCGACCGGCGCACGCTCACCGCCGCGCCCCGGATGCTGCGCATCGTGCTGGCGACGAGCGCCCTGGGCGGGGTGTTCCTGCTGGGCACCTGGGCCACGCTGGCGTGGCTGGCGACGACCGGCCGCGTCGCCCTGCCGGTCGCGGCCACCGCGGTGGTCGCCGTCCAGAGCACGCTGGCCGCCCTGTCGCAGTTCGTCGTCCACGGCGCGGCGATGTTCCACACGTCGCTGTATCTGGCGGACATGCGCTCCTTCCTGGACATGGCCGGCGAGCGCGCCCCCGCGCGCGGCGGGCTGACCGTCCCGGACCGGGTGGACGAGATCCGGCTCGACGAGGTCGTGTACCAGTACCCGGGCAAGGACGAACCCGCCGTCGACGGCGTCTCGCTCACCCTGCGCCGCGGCGAGATCCTGGCCGTCGTCGGCGAGAACGGCTCGGGCAAGTCCACGCTGGCCAAGCTGATCACCGGCATCGTCCTCGCCGACAAGGGCCGCGTCCTGTGGGACGGCACCGACCTGGCCGGGGCCGACCCCGACGCCGTGTGGAAGCGGACCGCCCTCGTCCCGCAGAACTTCGCCTGCTGGCCGCTGCGCGCACGCGAGAACATCACCCTCGGCCAGCCCAGGACGTACGACGACGGTCCGGTGTGGGAGGCCGTAGACGCCGTCGGCATGCGCGAGGCCGTCGAGAAGCTGCCTCACGAGCTCGACACCCTCCTCGCCAAGGAGCTGTGGGGCGGCGCCGAGCTGTCCGGCGGCCAGTGGCAGCGCCTCGCCTGCGCACGCGCGCTGTACCGGCGGACCCCACTGCTGATCCTGGACGAGCCCACCTCGCAGATGGACCCCCGCGGGGAGCACCGGATCTTCCTGGAGGTCAGGCGCATCGCCGCCGAACGCATCACCGTCGTCGTCACCCACCAGCTCGAGAACACGCGCCTGGCCGACCGCATCGTCGTCATGAGCGAGGGGCGTGTGATCGAGCAGGGCGGATACGAGGAGCTGACCGGCGCGGGCGGTCTGTTCGCCGAACTCGTCGCGCTGGCCAAGGACCGGTAGGGCCCGAGGGGATCGTGCGATTGCCCCCACCTGTGAGCGGCGGCCGGGTCAGTGGTCGCCGTCCTCGGTGGGCCCGCGCTCGTAGACGTCCGGGATGGCGTTGGCGTTCTCGTCGGCGTTCTCCTCCTCCCACAGCCGGCGGTAGATGCCGTTCCTGCGCTTGAGCAGCAGTGCGGCGAGGCCGGCGGCGATCAGTGAGCCGACCAGGACGGCGGCCTTGACGTGCTCGGTGAGCGCCGGATCGGTGAAGGCGAGGTCGCCGATCAGCAGGGCCACGGTGAAGCCGATACCGGCCAGGGCCGCGAGGGCGAAGACGTCCGCCCAGGCCAGGTCCGGGTTGAGCCGGGCCCTCGTGAAGCGCGCCGCCAGCCAGGTCCCGGCGAAGACGCCGACCGTCTTGCCGACGACCAGGCCGAGGACCACGCCCAGCGGCTCGGGGTCGGAGAACACCTTGCCGAGGGCGGAGCCCGAGACGCTCACCCCGGCGGCGAAGAGCGCGAAGAGGGGGACGGCGACGCCCGCCGAGATCGGCCGCAGCAGGTGCACGGTGCGTTCCGCGGGCGACGCGGCCTCCCGGGGACGGCCGCGGGTGCCGCCGTCGTGCGCGGCGCGCAGCAGCATGCCCATGGCCACCCCGGCCACGGTCGCGTGCACGCCGCTGTTGTACATCAGCGCCCAGACGGCCAGGCCGAGCGGCACGTACCACCACCAGCCGCGTACCCGCAGCCGCTGCAGCGCGTAGAAGAGCACGAGTCCGGCGACGGAGCCGCCGAGGGCCACGAGGTTCAGCTCGGAGGTGAAGAACACCGCGATGATCAGGATCGCGCCGAGGTCGTCGACGACAGCGAGGGTGAGCAGGAAGGCTCGCAGCGCGGACGGCAGGTGAGTGCTGAGGACGGCCAGCACGGCGAGCGCGAACGCGATGTCGGTGGCCATCGGCACGGCCCAGCCCGCGGGCGAACCGCTGCCCGCCCCGACGGTGAGGAGATAGACGGCGGCGGGCACGATCATTCCGCACGCGGCGGCGACCACGGGCAGCGCGGCCCGCGCGGGATTCCGCAGCTCGCCCAGGACCAGTTCCCGCTTGAGTTCGATCCCGGCGACGAGGAAGAAGACGGTGAGCAGGCCGTCGGCGGTCCAGTGCTGGAGCGAGAGGTCCAGGCCGAGCGCGGGGATGCCGAAGTGCACGCTCCGCAGCGATTCGTAGGCGTCGGCCCAGGGTGTGTTGGCCCAGACCAGCGCGATCGCGGCGGCCACGAGGAGTACGACCCCGCCGACCGTCTCGGTTCTGAGGGCCTGCGCGACGGCTTTGCGTTCGGGCCAGGGCAGCAGGTCGAGGAAGACGGATCGCTCGCGCGGGGCAGCGCACACGACGGGAACCTCCGGGGCGTCGGCACTCGGGCACTCGGGCCCTTGATCGCCGACCAGACTTCCCGGCACACCGCGCGCCCGTGCGACGCGTTCCCCTCACCCTATCCCTCCGTCCTCCTCGCGGCCCGGCGCCGCGATGGCTCCCGTGGGCCTGCGTGCGCGGGGCTGCTCCCGAGTTCGGCTGCCGCGCGCTGCCGGACGCGGCTAAGCTGCGTTCAGCGAAGCCCTGCCACTCCCCCGTTGGCGGGGCTTCGCACTGTGCCCGCGTCGCCGTACGTCGGAGGGGCCGGCCGCCCCGGCGCCCCGCCGAGCGGCGCGGCTAGGCTCCCGCCCATGAACGAAGATCACGACGCCGAGCCGGTCTTCGTCCGCTCCAAGTGGGGGACGAGCCGCTTTGTGTACAACCCGAACAACCCCGTGGGGATGGCTCTCATCATCGGATCCCTGCTGTTCGCGGGCGGTGGCATGTACGCCCTCCACGACAGTTCGTCATGGAGCGAGGGCGAACTGCAAGACGCGGTCCACTCGGCCGCCGAGAGCCTCGAGGCGCGAGCGCAGCAGGTGGGCGGGTTCCGGGGCAGCTACAAGGAGTTGATAGCCGACGCCATCGAGAACAGCGGCGAGGGCCCCGAGTTCGGGATGGTGACCGTCTCGCCGCAGAGCGAGTGGGAGGAGACCACGTCGGCGGACCTGTTCGAGGTCACCACCGACGACGTCGACGCCGCGTACTGCCTGCACGTCACACCGACCGAGCCCGAGTCCGACACCTACACGTCCGTGACCCTCGCCCTCGGGGTGGAGGTGGAAGCCGGCGGGTGCTGACCCGCCGGAGCGTGCGGCCGGGGTTCCGGGGCGGGTCGGGTCGGGTCAGTGGGGGCGGGTGGCGCGGTGACCTCGGATTCCGGCCCCGGCGTCAAGTAGCGGTTCCGGCCGCCACTCGTCCGGGTGTGGATCTTGGCTATCCCGTTTCCGGCTTCGCTCAGTGATCAAACTGACTGTGCGAGGTGGGGGTTGACCAGCCACGGATACCGGATCGTGCCGACCGGGCGGGAGCGGAGCCGCGAGGTTCGTCCTGTCGGCGGCACGGTGCACGGCGACACCCCAGCGCATGGGCCCGGGACAGCAGTCCGGGGCTGGACCGAGCACAGGGTAGGGCTATGCACCTGACTCCGCACGAACAAGAACGCCTGATGATGCATGTGGCGGCGGACGTCGCCGAGAAGCGGCGGGCCCGGGGGGTGCGGCTCAACTACCCCGAGACGATGGCGCTGTTGATCGCGCACGTCCTCGAAGGCGCCCGGGACGGCCGGACCGTCGCCGAGCTCATGTCGTCCGGGCGGAAGGTGCTCACCCGGGAGGAGGTCATGGAAGGCGTCCCGGAGATGATCGAGAACGTCCAGGTGGAGGCCACCTTCCCGGACGGCACGAAGCTGGTGACCATCCACGGTCCCTTCCCTGAAGTGGGCGGGGACGAGGAGCCGGCGGTCTGGCCGGGGAAGGTGGACCACTCCACCCTCGAGCAGGACAGGGTCGTCGTCTTCAACGAGGACCGGGAGATCACGGAGTTGACGGTCAGGAACCCGACCGACCGTCCCGTCCAGGTCGGTTCCCACTACCACTTCGCCGAGGCCAACGACGGGCTGGCGTTCGACCGCGAGGCGGCCTGGGGCAAGCGTCTGAACGTCCCCGCCGGCAGCTCCGTACGCTTCGAGCCCGGCATCACCGAAGAGGTCGAGCTCGTGCCCATCGAAGGCAGGCGCGTGGTCCACGGTCTGCGCGGCAAGGTCAAGGGTCTGCCCGAGAAGATCAAGGGCTCGCTCGACGACACCAGGGGTTCGTTCGGCAAGGAGCGGGTGTGACGTCCATGAGCGACTGCCCCGACTGCTCCTGCTGCCAGGAGACCCCCGGGCCCTTCGACCCGCTGACCCGCCCCGCGTACACGGACCGGTTCGGGCCGACGACCCGGGACCGCATCCGGCTCGCCGACACGGCGCTGCAGATCAGGATCGAGGACGACTGGGTGGGCGGTCCCGGGCGCAGCGGGAACGAGATGGTCTTCGGCGGCGGCAAGGTGATCCGCGAGTCGATGGGCCAGTCCGTCGCGCCGCGCGATCCGGGCAGGACCGACAAGGCGGCCGGCAGCCGTGTCGAGCCGCCCGACACCGTGATCACGGGCGTCGTCGTCCTGGACCACTGGGGCGTCGTCAAGGCCGATGTCGCCATCCGTGACGGCGACATCGTCGCGCTGGGCAAGGCATACAACCCGGAGACGATGGACCCGCTGCACAGGGCGGCCGGCCGTCACAACGGCATCGGCCCCGCCCCCACCGACTTCGTCGTCGGTCCGGACACCGAGGTCATCGCGGGCGCGGGCAGAATCCTCACCGCCGGCGGGATCGACACGCACGTCCACTTCGTCTGCCCCGGCCAGGTCGACGAGGCGCTGGCCGCCGGTGTCACCACCCTCATCGGCGGCGGCACCGGGCCGGCGGAGGGCAGCACCGCCACGACCGTGACGCCCGGCTCCTGGCACATCAACCGCACGTTCGAGGCACTGGACGCCTTCCCCGTCAACGTCGGGCTGCTGGGCAAGGGCGCCACGATGTCCGAGAAGTCCATGTACGACCAGGTGGACGCGGGCATCATCGGCTTCAAGATCCACGAGGACTGGGGCGCCACCCCGGCCGTCATCAGGAAGTGCCTGGAGGTCTGCAAGAAGACCGGCGTACAGCTCGCGCTCCACGCCGACTCGCTCAACGAGGCCGGTTTCGTCCAGGACACCATCGACGCCATCGACGGCTGCTCCATCCACGTCTTCCACGTCGAGGGCGCCGGCGGCGGCCACGCCCCCGACATGATCAAGATGGTGAGCGAGCCGAACGTCCTGCCCGCCTCCACCAATCCCACCCGGCCGCTGACCGTCAACACGGTCAAGGAGCACTTCGACATGGTGATGGTCTGCCATCACCTCAACCCGAAGGTCGAGGAGGACCTGGCCTTCGCGGACTCCCGGATCCGGCCCTCCACCATGGCCGCGGAGGACATCCTGCACGACCTCGGCGCCATTTCGATCATGTCCTCGGACGCCCAGGCCATGGGCCGCATCGGCGAAATGATCATGCGCACCTGGCAGACGGCACATGTCATGAAGGTACGCCGGGGCCTGCTCGAGGAAGACCGGCCGGCGGACGATCCGAAGCCGAAGGGCAAGAAGGCGAAGGACACGGCCCCGGAGGAGAAGCCGCTGCCCGCCGACAACAGGCGCGCCCGCCGGTACGTCGCGAAGTACACCATCAACCCGGCCGTCGCCCAGGGGATCGACTCCGTCGTCGGCTCGGTGGAGACCGGCAAGCTGGCCGATCTGGTGCTGTGGGAGCCGAAGTTCTTCGGGGTCAGGCCGCACATCGTGATCAAGGGCGGACAGATCGCGTACGCGCAGGTGGGCGACGCCAACGCCTCGATCCCCACCCCGCAGCCGGTCCTGCCGCGCCCCATGTGGGGCGCCACGGGCCTGGCGCCCGGCTCCATCTCCTTCAACTTCGTCACCCAGCGGGCGATCGACAACGGCCTGTCGAAGAGGAGCGGGCTGACCAAGCGCTTCAGGGCGATCACCAGCACCCGCGGCGTCTTCAAGAAGCACATGAAGGAGAACGGGGCCACCCCGGACGTCACGATCGATCCGGACACCTACGAGGTCATCGCCGGGGGCGCGAAGGTGACGGACGTGACGACCTATGTGCAGGACCAGATCGTCGACCGTGCCTTCGCCTCCGAACTCCCCATGGCCCAGCGCTACTTCCTCTTCTAGGCATCGCGAAGGAGCACCGATGAACCGGGCCGCGCTGTTCGTCCTGGCCGACGGCCGGTTCCCCGCCGGAGGGCACGCGCACTCCGGCGGGGCCGAAGCGGCCGTGGCCGCCGGCCTCGTCAAGGACGCGGATTCGCTGGAGGACTTCTGCCGCGGCCGGCTGCACACCGCGGGCCTGGTCGCGGCGGCACTGGCCGCCGCGGCCGCCGGCGGCCACGATCCGCTGGCCCTGGACGAGGCCGCCGACGCCCGCACCCCGGTGCAGGCGCTGCGTACCGTCGCACGCAGGCTCGGGCGCCAGATGATGCGTGCCGCCCGCGCCACCTGGCCCTCGGCAGAGCTGGACGGCCTGGCCGCGGCCAGGCCGCAGGGCGCGCACCAGCCCGTGGTGCTGGGCCTCGCGGCCCGGTCGGCGGGCCTGGCGCCGCTGGACGGAGCGTATGCGGCGGCGTACGAGTCGATCAGCGGGCCCGCCACGGCGACGGTCCGGCTGCTGGGCCTGGACCCGTTCGAGGCCACCGCCGTGCTCGCCCGCCTGGCCCCCGACCTCGACCGGACCGCCACCGCGGCCGCCGCCGCGGCACGGCGGGTCCCCGAGGACGGGACCGGCGCACTGCCCGCCGCCTCCGCGCCGCTGCTCGACATCACGGCGGAGCAGCACGCCGCCTGGCCGGTACGCCTGTTCGCCTCATGAGCGGCCCCACCGCCTGAGCGGTCCGCCGCGTCGCGAGCTGTCCGCCGCATCGTGAACGCCCGCCGCGTCGCGAGCTGTCCGCCACGTCGCGAGCTGTCCGCCGCCTCGCGAACGGCCCGCCACCTCGCGAGTGGCCGCTGTCTCATGAGCGGCCAGCACCACAAGACCACCCACCACAGCACCGCACACGGGAGTCCGTATGCATCTCGACCATGACCTCGACGAGAAGTTCCCCCAACGGCACACCCACAGCGCCGCCGGCCCGACGCGGCCCGACGGCAGCCGGCGAGCCCTGCGGATCGGCCTGGGCGGGCCGGTCGGCTCGGGCAAGACCGCCACCGTCGCCGCCCTCTGCCGGGCCCTGCGCGACGAGCTGTCCATCGCGGTCGTCACCAACGACATCTACACCCGCGAGGACGCCGACTTCCTGCTGCGCGAAGCCGTCCTGCCGCCCGAGCGCATCAGGGCCGTCGAGACCGGCGCCTGTCCGCACACCGCCATCCGCGACGACATCTCCGCCAACCTCGAGGCCGTCGAGGACCTGGAGGACGAGCTCGGCCCGCTCGACCTGATCCTGGTGGAGTCCGGTGGCGACAACCTCACCGCCACCTTCTCCCGGGGCCTCGTCGACGCGCAGGTCTTCGTCATCGACGTCGCCGGCGGCGACGACATCCCGCGCAAGGGCGGCCCCGGCGTCACCACCGCCGATCTCCTCGTCGTCAACAAGACCGACCTCGCGCCGTACGTCGGCTCCGACCTGGACGGCATGGCCCGCGACGCGAAGGCCCAACGCGGCGAACTTCCCGTCGCCTTCACCTCCCTCACGAGCGAGGGCGGTGTGAAACCGGTGGCCGACTGGGTCCGCGGACGCCTCACCGACCGGACCGCGGGGCCCGCATGACACTCACCACCCCACCGGCGGCACCGGCCGCCCGGCGGACCGCCGAAGGCGTACGGGCGACCGCGCGCATCACGGCGGTCGCCAGGGGCGGCAATACCACGCTGCCCGTCCTCGACGGCGACGGGCCCTTCGAACTGCGGCGCCTGCGCTCACGGGGGACCGAGGCGCGGGTGTGTGTCGTCGGCGCCATGAGCGCCCCGCTCGGCGGCGACCGGCTGTGCATCGAGGCCACCGCAGGGCCGGGCGCGACGCTGCACGTCACGTCCGCCGCCGCGACGCTGGCCCTGCGCGGCCCGACCCCCGAACACGCCGTGTACGACGTGCGGTTGACCGTCGGGGACGACGCGGAGCTCCACTGGCTGCCCAAGCCGTTGATCTGCGCCGCCGGCAGCAACTTGCGGCAGTCCTGGACCGTGGACCTGGCCCCCACGGCGCGGCTCGTCCTGCGGGAGGAACAGATCCTCGGACGCACCGGGGAACCACCGGGCCATGTGACCACGCGTCTCACCGTGCGACGCGGCGGGCGCACCCTGCTCGACCAGGAGGCCGAGTACGGGCCGGGCGCACCGGGCTGGGCGGGCCCGGCCGTCCTCTCCCGCAACCGTGCGACGGGGCAGCTCCTCGTCGTCGACCCGGCGTTCGAGGAGCAACCCGCCGAAGTCCGGCTGCTGGGCAGGGCACCGGAAGACGGTCTCGCGGTGCTGTCACCCCTGGCCGGTCCCGCCTCGCTGGTCACCGCCGTCGCCCCGGACGGCCTCGCGCTGCGCCGGCTTCTCGACTCCCTGCGCGGCAGCGCGCGCGGTACGGGCTGAACCGGCGGGGACCACGTCGCCCGGCCGCGCCCACCACGTCGCCCGGCCGCGCCCACCGCATCGCTTCAGGCGCGGCCGTCCGCGAACGCGCCGTTCGCGGTGAAGGCCAGCCCGGCGAAGCGTTCGCCGATGCGGCGGTGGGTGGCGGCGTCCGGGTGGAACTGGTCGGGCAGCGGCAGCTCGGCGAAGTCCGCCTCGCCGTAGAGGTCGCGGCCGTCGAGGTAGTGCAGGTTCGGGTCCTGGGCCGCCCGCTGGGCCACGATCCGGGCCAGCTCGTCCCGGATGACGTTCAGGGTCAGTTTGCCGCTCGCGCGTTCCGCCGGGTCGCCCGTGGCCCGGAACCGCAGCCGCCCGGCGCTGAGGGAGCTCATGTCCGCGGCGCTGGGGCCCGGGGTGTCCTCGTGGATGGGGCACAGGATGGGCGAGACGACGAGCAGCGGTGCGGTGGGGTGGCCGTCGCGGACGGTGTCGAGGAAGCCGTGGACGGCCGGGGTGAAGGCGCGCAGGCGCATCACGTCGGTGTTGACCAGGTTGATGCCGATCTTGACGCTGATCAGGTCGGCGGGGGTGTCCCGGAGCACGCGCGCCGTGAACGGGTCGAGCAGGGCGCTGCCGCCGAACCCGAGGTTCACCAGGTCGACGCCGCCGAGGGAGGCGGCGAGGGCGGGCCAGGTGGTCGTGGGACTCGCGGCGTCGGAGCCGTGGCTGATCGAACTGCCGTGGTGCAGCCAGACGTTGCGGCCCCGGTCCGTCGCGGGCTCGACGGGGGCGTCGGTGCGCAGCGCGACGAGTTCGGTGGTCTCGTTGTGCGGCAGCCAGATCTCGACGTCCTTGGGGCCGGCGGGCAGGCCGGCGAAGCGGAGGGTGCCGGGCGGGCCGGGCCGGTGCTCGGCGGTGCCCGCGGCCATGTCGATGGTCAGCGTGTTGCCGCCGGGCACACCGGCCCGACCGGCCGGGCGGCCGTCGACGAGCAGGTCGTACACGCCGTCCGGACGGGCCGGGGCGCCCACGTAGACCCGCTTGGTCGGCAGGGCGTCCAGTTCGACGGCGGTGGCCCGGGTACGGAACACCAGGCGGACGCCGGAGGGCTGGGCCTCGGCCATGACCAGTTGCGCGTCGGCGCACTGGGCGCGGGCCCGGGCCGGCAGCCGGTGCGGCAGCACGCCGTGCTCGGTGCGCTCCACTTCGATGGCGCCGCGCAGGAGTTCGGCGGTGACGGGCGTGGTGATCCAGTTGCCGTTGGGGTGCATGGTCGTCTCAACCTGTTGATCGGACTTTCGGCGGTCGGTCCGGCGAGGTGCGCGCGCTCGGGCGTCGCCCCTTGACCGGTGCGGGCGGTCTGCCGGGACGTGCTCGGGCGTCGCCCTCATGGCCGGTGCTCGCGCAGGCCGTACGCCGCGGCCCCGGTCACGCCTGGGGCCAGTTGCGCAGCAGGGCGTCGAGGGCGTCCAGGGTCCGTGACCACGTCTCCTGTGTGTCGGGGGCGCTGTGGCTGAAGGCGCCGCCCATCTCCAGGCTGACGTAGCCGTGGAAGACGCTGCCCAGCAGCCGGACCGCATGGGTCTGGTCCGGCTCCGCCAGGTCGTATCCGCGCAGCACCGCCCGGGTCATCTGTGCGTGTCTGCCACCGGCACTGGCGGCCGCCGCCTCCGGGGTGAGCCGCAGCTGGGCCGCGGCGTAACGGCCCGGGTGCTCGTGCGCGTAGTCGCGGTAGACGTCGGCCAAGGCCGTCAGGGCGTCCTTGCCGGCGCGTCCGGCGAGCGCGGCGGCGGCCCGGTCGGCGAGTTCCTCCAGGGCGAGCAGGGCGATCCTGGTCCTGAGGTCCTGGGAGTTCTTCACATGCGAGTACAGACTCGCGACCTTGACGTCGAAGCGCCTGGCGACCGCCGAGACGGTCACCTGGTCGAAGCCGACCTCGTCGGCCAGCTCCGCGCCTGCTCGCGCCAGTCGTTCCGTGGTCAGCCCTGCGCGCACCATGACACCCATTAGGCAACAGCCTAAGACCTTTAGGCAAATCGCGCCGGAACACGCCCACACCATCCGTGACTCACATCACACACGGTTCCTGTCAGCAATCGGGACGCTGCTCCGCTCAATTCACGAAGAGCGAGCGAACCGACAGGAGCTGCACATGAAGCACCGCATCGTCGTCCTCGGCGCCGGCTATGCCGGGGCCTACGTGGCCGGGAACCTGACCCGCCGGCTGTCCCCGGAGGACATCGAGATCACCGTGGTCAACGCCGAGCCGGACTTCGTCGAGCGGCTGCGGCTGCACCAGCTCGCGGCCGGCCGGGAGATCGAGGCTCAAAGGCTCGTGGACGTCTTCGCGGGCACGGCAATACAGCTGCGCCTGGCCCGGGTCACCGCCGTCGACCCCGAGCGCCGGGTCGTCGCAGTGGCCGACGCCGACGGCGGCGGCGAACTCGGCTACGACACCCTGCTCTACGCGCTCGGCAGCCACGTCGCCGACCAAGGCGTCCCCGGCGTGGCCGAGCACGCCTTCAACGTCGCCGGCCGGCCCTCGGCACTACGCCTGCGGGAGCGCCTGGACAGCCTGGACAAGCAGGACGGGCCGGACGGCGGCAGGAGCGTGCTGGTCGTCGGCGACGGGCTGACCGGCATCGAGACCGCCACCGAGATCGCGGAAGCCCGGCCCGGCCTGTCGGTGACGCTGGTCGCCCGCGGCGAGCTGGGCGCCCCGCTCTCCCCCGGAGCCCGCGACCACCTGCGCCGGGCCTGCGACCGGTTGGGCATGACCGTCCTCGAGCACACCGCCGTCGAAGCCGTCGAGGCGAAGCGGGTGCTGTGCGCCGACGGCAGCGTCCTGGCGTCCGACGCGACCGTGTGGACGGCCGGCTTCGCGGTCGACACCATCGCCGCCGCCGCCGGGCTGGAGGTCACCGAGAACGGTCGGATCGTCGTCGACCGCACCATGCGGTCGGTCTCGCACCCGGACGTCTACGCGGTCGGCGACAGCGCCCACGCCATCGGCGACAACGGCCGGCCGCTGCCGATGTCCTGCGCCTCGGCCGGCTACACCGCCATGCAGGCCACGGGCGCGATCGTGGGACGCCTGACCGGCCGCAAGATCCCCAACACCAAGCTGGAGTACGTGGGCAACCACATCAGCCTCGGCCGGCGGGACGGGATCCTGCAGATGGTCGACGAGGAGGCGCGGGCGAAGCCGAAGTACCTGGGCGGCCGGAAGGCCGCGCGGATCAAGGCGGGCATCCTGAAGTTGTCGCTGTGGACCACCAATCACCCGACCTTCTGTGTGCCCAAGCGCAAGCTCCGTGTGGCGGCCGCGCCGAATGCCTCCACCGTGAACCGCGTTGCCGCCTAGGGTGGTCCGTGTGGACGGCACCGACATCGATCGCTTCGACACCAGTCGGTTCGAGGCCAGCCGGAACCGGCTGGCCTCGCTGGCGTACCGGCTGCTGGGCTCCGCCACGGACGCCGAGGACGCCGTGCAGGACGCGTTCCTGCACTGGCAGGCCGCCGACCGGCAGTTGATCAAAGTGCCGGAGGCGTGGCTGACGAAGGTCGTCACCAACCTGTGCCTCGACCGGCTCCGCTCGGCACAGGCCCGCCGCGAGCGCACCGCCGGCGCCTGGCTGCCCGAACCGCTCCTCGACGGCGACCCGATGCTCGGCCCCGCCGACACGTTCGAGCAGCGCGAATCGGTCTCCCTGGCCGTGCTGACTCTGATGGAGCGCCTCTCGCCCCTGGAGCGGGCCGTCTACATCCTGCGCGAGGCGTTCTCCTACGGCCACGCCGAGATCGCCGAGATCCTCGACATCACCGAGTCCGCGAGCCAGCAGCATCTGCACCGCGCCCGGCACCGCGTCACCGCCGCGCGCCGCCGCGGCGTCGGCGAAGCGGACGCGGCGTCCGCCCGCAGGATCGTCGAGGAATTCCTCGCCGCCGCCTCCTCCGGCCGCACCGAACGGCTGGTGTCGTTGCTGACCGACGACGCGATCGCGATCTCCGACGGCGCCGGCCTGGCCAAGACGCTGCTGCGGTACGACACTCCGCAGCGCATCGCCGCCATCGCACGGGCCGGCTTCAAGTCCACACCCGCCAAGCAGCGACTCGCCGGCGGCCCGTCCGCCGTCCACTACGCGGTCGTCAACGGCGCCCCCGCCATCCTCTTCATACCCGGTGAACAGGTCGTCGGCGCCGTGACGTTCGACCTCGCGGGCGGCAGGATCGCGACCGTGCGCGGCATCGCCGCCCCCGCCCGTCTCCTCCGCCTCACCGAAGCCTGGCGGCAGCACGAACCGGACGCGCCGCTCATCACCCAGTGGTGACCCCGACCCGACGCCGACCGGGGCAGGGCGGCCCGACCCGCGCGCGGGGTCGTCCGTCCCGTGGGAATTCCGTGGAACCTTGAACGCCGCGGTCCGGGCGCGCGTACCACTTCACGAACCGGCCGGCACGAGGCCGGACAGTGGAGAGGGAGCCAGCATGACCGGATCCAAGGGGACCGCTCGCACCGTGGCGCGCCGCACCGTCGTCGCAGCCGTGGGCGGGGCCGGTCTCACCGCCGCCCTGACCGCGTGCGGCGGCTCGGACGACACGGTGCAGACCGGGTCGCAGCCACCGGCCGGCGGCGAGAGCGGCGGCGAGGCCGGCGCGGCTGCCTCGGGCGGCGGTGACACGGGCGGCGCCGGCGGCACGGTGCTCGCCAAGACCGCGGACATCCCGGCGGGCGGCGGCAAGGTCATCGGGGACGTGGTAATCACCCAGCCGGTCGCGGGCGAGTTCAAGGCCTTCTCGTCCAAGTGCACGCACCAGGGCTGCGCGGTCAAGGACATCTCGAACGGCACCATCAACTGCCCCTGTCACAACAGCCAGTTCGACGCGTCCGACGGCAGCGTCAAGGCGGGTCCTGCGACGGCGCCGCTGCCGCCCACCCAGATCACCGTCGAGGGGGACTCGATCAAGCTCGCGTGATCCTGCCTGGCCCTTTCCAGCAGGACACCACCTCGTCGGTCGTGGTGATGCCGGCCACCAGCGACAGGGTGTTGCGGATCATCGCGGGGGTGTACTCGGCGGGCACTCCCGCGATGGCGTCCGCGACGACGACCGCCGTGTAGCCGAGGTTCACCGTGTCGAAGACGGCGGCCGGCACCGCCACATTGGCCGAGACGCCGGTGACGACGAGGGTGCGGCAGCCGAGGTTGCGCAGGATCGGGTCGACGCCGGTGCCGGCGAGCGGCGAGAGCCCGTGCAGCCTGCGGACGACGAGGTCCTCCGGCGCGACCTCGATCGGCGGTGCGACGCGTACGGCCGCGGAACCGGTGTGCTGCTGCACGGGCAGCCGTTCGGCGGCCCTGAACAGCCGCGCGTTCCGGTTGGACCCCCGGCCGTCGGGGCGCCGCTCGGCCACCGCGTGCAGCACCTGTACGCCCGCCTCATGGGCGGCGTCGACCAGCCGTGCGACGTTGCGGAGCGCGCCCGACGCGCCCGCCTGGGCGGCGAGTTCCGGCAGGGCGCTGTCCTTGCCGACGACGCCCTGCTGGCATTCGACGGTCAGCAGGACGGTGGTGGGCACCTCGAGCTGTTCCAGCAGTTGTTGGCGGGACGGCATGGTGCCCCCTCGATGTCGTGTCCGGCCCGGTGCGGGAGGCGCGCGACGGTAGCCTCCATTGCGTACCGGGGGAAGAGCGTCCATGCTGTTCCGGCACGAGTTCTGACAGCGAGTCAGGGACAGCGCCGGAAGGACCGCAGATGACCGCCACCCAGCGCCGGGGCCGCCGCATCATGATGACTCCCGGCGAGCTCGACGCGTTCCTCACCGAGCAGCGGACCTGCCGGGTGGCCACCGTGTCCCCCGACGGGCGTCCGCACGTGAGCGCCCTGTGGTTCGCCTGGGACGGCACGTCCCTGTGGCTCTACTCCCTCACCCGCAGCCGCCGCTGGGCCGACCTGCGCCGCGATCCGCGTGTCGCCGTGGTCGTCGACGACGGCGAGGAGTACGGGGAGTTGCGCGGCGCCGAGCTGTCCGGCACGGCCGTGTTCGTCGGCGAGGCGCCGCGCACGGGCGAGGACTGTCCCGAACTGGCCGTGCCGGAGGCGCTGTTCGCCGCCAAGAACTTCGGCCTCGACGCGATGCCGCACGACGGCCGGCACGCCTGGCTGCGGCTGACCCCCGACACGGTCGCGTCCTGGGACTTCCGCAAACTGCCGGCGCTCTGATCCGATCGACCCTGCCGTCAGCCCTGCTGCTCCGCCGCGCTGCGCAGCGCCTCCACCGCCGCCCTGATGGACGGCCTGCGGTCGGCGTCCGTGCGCCACACCGCGTGGACGTGCCGGCGCATCCGCTGCCGTACGGGAACGAGCGCGACGCCCTCCGGGACCGCCCCCCGCCCGAGCCGTGGCGCGACGCAGACGCCGAGACCGGCGGCGATCAGGGCGAGTTGGGTGTGATGCTCGCCCGCCAGGTGCGTGATCCGCGGCTCGAAGCCCTTGGAGCGGAGGGTGAACACGAGCCACTCGTGGCAGAACTCGCCTTCCGGCCAGGACACCCACTCGTCGTCGGCGAACTCCTCCAGGTCGACCTCCGCGCGGCCCGCGAGGGGGTGGTCCGCGGGCATGGCGACGTCGGGGACGTCGTCGAGCAGATGCGCCTGCGCCAGTCCGCCGGGCACGGGCAGCCGCTTGTTGCTCCAGTCGAGCACCACGGCGAGGTCGAGGTCGCCCCTGATGACCTCCCTGACCGCCGCCTCCGGTTCCAACTCCGTGGAGAGCACCCGCAGTTCGGCGTGATCGCGGCGCAGGGAGGACAGCGCGGCCGGGAACAGCCCGCGGGCCGCGGTCGGGAACGCGGCGATCCTGACCTCGCCCACCACCTGTCCGCGCCGGGCCTCTATCTCGGACTGCGCGAGCTCGACCTGGGAGAGGATGCGCGCGGCATGGTCGGCGAGGAGCCGGCCGGTGTCGGTGAGGC
This sequence comes from Streptomyces sp. NPDC002835, assembly GCF_053591995.1. Taxonomy (NCBI): domain Bacteria; kingdom Bacillati; phylum Actinomycetota; class Actinomycetes; order Kitasatosporales; family Streptomycetaceae; genus Streptomyces; species Streptomyces sp. NPDC002835. Next base: position 31,624 of record NZ_JBSFUW010000042.1, read on the forward strand.
GCACGCCGCGCCCGTTCTTCGCCAGCAGTTGCTGGCCGACCTCGCGCTCCAGTTTCGCCATCTGCTGGGAGACGGCCGAGGTGGTGACGTGCAGCCCGTCGGCGGCGGCGCTGACCGAGCCGTGCCGGGCCAGGGCGTCCAGAGTGCGCAGCCGCTCCAAGTTCAACATGTAAGCAACACTAAGCGATGCGGTCGAGAAATTCTCGCTTGTCCTAAGAAGTGGGACGGTTCATCGTGTTGCCATGAGCACCGCAGCCACTGGGGCCGACGAAGCCCGCACCCTCACCTCCCCCGCCTCCCCGGCCGACCCGAACTCCGACCACGGCGAGCCCGCGCTCGCCGCCCCTCCGCGCCGGCGGGCCGTCGACTGGCGCATCCGGTTCGCGCTGCTCTCGGCGGTCTGGGGCTTCAGCTTCCTGCTCATCAAGGTCGGCACGGGGGCGTACGCGCCGTTCCAAGTCACCTTCGGCCGCCTCTTCTTCGGGACGGCGGTGCTCGCCGTCGCCATGGCGTTCCGCCGTGAGCGGCTACCGAGGGGCCTGCGCACCTGGGGCCACCTCACCGTCGCCGCCTTCCTGCTCAACGCGCTGCCGTTCTCGCTGTTCGCCTACGCCGAGCTCACCATCCCGTCGACCCTCGCGGGCATCTGCAACGCCACCTCGCCGCTGTGGGGCATGGCGCTCTCCCTGGTCGCGCTGTCGGAGGACCGGCCCACCCGGCGCCGGGTCGCGGGGCTCGGCATCGGGTTCCTCGGGGTGCTCACCGTCCTCGGCGCCTGGCAGGGCTTCTCCGGACTGGACTTCGGCGGTACGGCCATGGCGCTGCTCGCCTCGCTCAGCTACCCGATCGGCTGGATCTACGTACGCCGCACCCTGGCCGGTTCCAGCAACTCGCACCTGTCGCTGACCGGGGCGCAGCTCGGCGTGGCGACTCTCCAACTTGCGGTCGTGACACCTCTGTTCACGACGCTGCCGACCTCGTTCCCGCTGGTGCCACTGCTCGCGGTGATCGCGCTAGGGGCACTGGGCACGGGGCTGGCCCTGCTCATCCAGTACGGGCTGGTCGCCGAGGTCGGACCGACGACCGGCCAGATGGTCACGTACTTCATCCCGGTCATCGCCACGGCGGCGGGCGTGCTGGTACTCGGCGAGCACCTGGGCTGGAACACGCCGGTGGGCGCACTGATCGTCCTGGTGGGCGCGGCACTGACCCAGAGCCGGCCCAAGCAGCCCACGGCAAAGACGGCAACGACACCGGCCCCCGCCCCGGCCCCCGCTCAGCCGTAGCTGCGGACCGGCATCGGGCCGACCGCCGAGGCGACCGCTTCGGCGAGCGGCTCGATGTCGGCCCGCGTCAGCTGCGACACGGTCAGCCGGACGCCGGGGGGCGACGCCATACGGAAGCGCGCGCCCGGGGCCACCGCCCAGCCGGCGTGGAGCAGTCGCGCCACGGCCCCGGTCTCGTCCTGGACGGGCACCCACACGTTCATGCCGCTGCGGCCGCGGGCCTCGACGCCGCGCCGGGCCAGCGCGTCCATCAGGGCGTCGCGCCGCTCGCCGTACGCGCGGGCGACGGCGACGGGATCGACGGCGCCGGAGGCCCACAGATGCGCGACGGTGTGCTGCAGCAGCCGGCTGACCCAGCCGGGGCCCAGCCCGAGCCGGCCCTGTACGCGGTCGACGGTGACGCTGTCGCCCGTCAGGACGGCGACCCGCAGATCCGGCCCGTACGCCTTGGCCACCGAGCGCACGAACGCCCAGCTCTCGGTCACCCCCGCGAGGGGGAACAGCGGGGCGTCGACGATGGCGTGACCGTGGTCGTCCTCGATGAGCAGCGTGCGGGGGAACCGGCCGAGCACGGCTCGCAGTTGACCGGCCCGGTGGCTGCTCAGCACCGCGCCGGTCGGGTTCTGCGCCCGGTCGGTGACGACGACGGCGCGGGCGCCGGCGGTCAGCGCCCGCTCCATCTCGCCGGGCAGCGGGCCCTCCTCGTCGAGTGCGAGGGGCAGTGGCCTGAGCCCGAGCGCCGAGACCAGGTCGAGCAGGCTCCCCCAGCCCGGGTCCTCGACGGCGACCGCGTCGCCCGGCCGCAGGTGCGCGGCGAGGACCCGTTCGATCGCGTCGAGCGCTCCGGACGTGGCGGCGAGGGGCCCGGCGGGGACCCCGTCGGCGTCCATGGCGGCGCGCGCGAGGCGTACGAACTCGGCGTCCAGCGACTCCTTCCCGTACAGGCCGGGCTCCTTCGCGTGCCGCTCGGCCGCGTACGCGAGCGCCTCGCCCAGCGGGGGCAGGAGCGCGATGTCGGGGTTGCCCTCCCCCAGGTCCCGCACGCCCGGGGGCGCGTCGACCCGGATGGATCCGCGCGCCGTACTGGCCGGGCGGGGGCGCACCCGGCTGCCCCTGCGGCCCGCCGTCTCGATCACTCCGCGCTCGCGCAGGGTGCGGTAGGCGGCGGCGACGGTGTTCGGATTGACGCCCAGCTCGGTCGCCAACTCCCGCATCGGAGGCAGCAGTTGGCCCGGCTCGAGCTCCCCCGACCCGACTGCCCGCTCCACACTCGCGGCGATTTCCGATGCGCGCCGCCCAACGATCCGATATTCTCCTAGCACAAAACTTATTATGCACTAGTGCAATGGAGCTGGCAATGTCCCGGACCACGGAACCTCAGACCGCGGAAGACGAGACCACGGAGTCTCTCACCGCCGAAGCCTCGTACGAGCCGACCGAGCGGACCATCCCCACCCGCTCCCGGGAGCGCGCGTCCTACGACCGTGAACTGGTGCACTCGATACTCGACACCGCCCACCTCTGCCACCTCGGCTTCGTGCGCGACGGCGCGCCGGTCGTCCTGCCCACGCTCTTCGCCCGCGTCGGCGAGCGGCTGTACGTCCACGGGTCGACGGGCTCGCGGCCCCTGCGGATGGCGGGCGAGGCCGACCCGGGGCTGCCCGTGTGCCTGACGGTGACCCATGTCGACGGTCTGGTGCTGGCGCGCTCGGCCTTCCACCACTCGATCAACTACCGCTCGGTGGTGGTCCACGGCTCCGCACGGCAGGTGACGGACGCCGAGGAGAAGCGCACGGCGCTGGACGCGCTGGTCGACCACGCGATCCCCGGCCGCGCCGCGGACTCCCGCCCCGCCAACGCCAAGGAGCTGGCGGCGACGGCCGTGCTCCGGCTGGATCTGGCCGAGGTCTCCGCCAAGACCCGCACCGGCGGCCCGAACGACGACCCGGAGGACCTGTCGCTCCCCCACTGGGCCGGTGTCGTCCCCGTGGCCGTCACGTCGGGCGCCCCTGTCCCGGCCACCGACCTCGGGCCGGCCGTCCCGCTGCCCGCCTACCTCTGAACCCACCGGCCCGCCCCAGGACTCGGCGCCCGGGGCGGGCCATGGGCGTCAGGCCGGGACCGGCAGCCGCCTGCGGGCGGCCGCACCCCGCGCCTCCGCCGCGGCGAGCCCGGCGACCGCCGTCAGCAGAAGCAGCGTCCCGGCCACCGTGGCCGCCGTCAGCCGCTCGCCCAGCAGCGTCACCGCGATGACCGCGGCGCTCACCGGCTCCAGCAGCATGATCACCGAGACGGTCGCGGAACGGACCACGGCCGCGCCCGCGAAGTAGAGGGCGTAGGCCAGCGCGGTCGGCACGGCGGCGACGTACACCAGCAGCCAGACGACCCGCGCCAGGTCCGCCGTGTGCGGCAGCAGGCCCTCGCCGAGCGCCATCGGCAGCAGTCCCACGGACCCGATCGCGAAGGCCCAGGCCGTCGTGGACAGCGAGTCCCCGCCGCCCCCGTCCCGGCCGAGCCACCTCGTGAGCAGCGTGATCGCCGCGTAGCCGGCGGCCGACAGCAGTGCGAGTGCGACGCCCAGCGGCCGCACCTCGCCGCCCTCGCCGCCGAGGACCAGCACACCGAGCCCGGTCAGCGCCCCGGCGACGGCCAGGATCCCGCCGCGGCCCAGCCGCTCGCCCATGGTCAGCCGCGCGCCGACGGCGATGAGTACGGGCCCGGCTCCCAGTGTCACGACGGTGCCCACGGCCAGGCCGGTCGCCTCGACGGCCGCGAAGTAGGCGCTCTGGAAGACGGTCAGCCCCACGCCGGTGGCGACGATGCGCAGAAGCCTGCGCCGTCGCGGCTCGGCGGACGCGGCGGCTCCGCCCCGCCGCCGGGCACGCAGCGCGAGGACGGGGAGGAGGAGCACCAGCCCGCCGACGCACCGCCAGAACGACAGCGCGAGGGGGCCCAGTTCGCTCACCTCGAAGACGAGGGACGCGGCGGCGCCGGCGGTCCCCCAGGCGAACCCGGCGAAGATCAGATAGGTGAGTCCCCGCCCGACGGGGAGACCGGCGGGGAGGCCGGCGGACGTACCGGCCGGCGTGCCGAGCGGCATACCGGCGGACACGTCCGCGGGCATGCCGGCAGCGGCAGTTGAAGAGGAATTCGACACGTGACTTCTCCGTAAGAAGAACGGACGGCTGATTGCTCGAACCGGTCACGCGGGCAGCACCGACCTGCTCGGGGACGACCCGAGCCCGGTCTTCGTGAGAAGAGCGTCCGCCCGCGCTAGGCGGCGGGCGGCGGAAGTACGGTCGAATGCATGATCGTCACCTTACGTGGCACGTTTACCGCCGGACAACTCCCCCGTGCCCACGCCCTCACCGGCCGCCGCGGGCACCGGTTCCGGCCCGCCCGCCGCCACCGGCCCGGACGGCGCCCGAGGTGCCTGGGACTGCGCGATGAAGGCCCCGACGAGGACGACCGCGCCGCCGACGATCTGCGGCGCCGACAGGTGCTCACGCAGCAGCACCCAGGCCAGCACGGTCGCGATGACCGCCTCCAGGCACGCGACGACGCCGGCCACCTGCGGCGACAGCCGGCGTACGGAGACGACACCGGTGACGTACGCGAGCACGGTGGCGATCAGCACGATCCAGCCGAGCAGCAGCGCGGCGGGCACGTCCGTGCCGCCCATGTCGGCGGCGTCGGCCAGCAGCGACCAGTCCAGGCCCCACGGACGGGCCACGACTGTGAGCACCGCGGCACCGATGAGGAGCCCGTAGGCGATGACGCCCATCGGGTCGGGGACGTCGTCGCTGTCGCCGCCCTGGGCTGACAGTACGAAGTAGCCCACCTGGCAGCAGGCGGCGCCGAGGGCCAGCAGTAGCCCGAGCAGGTCGAAGCTGAGTCCCGCCCAGACCTCGACGACACACGCGAGACCCGCGACGGCGAGGACGACGCCGACGGCCGCGGCCCGTGTCACCGGGCGGCGCTGGACGAACCGGACCCAGCCGAGCACGAGCGCGGGCGCCAGGTACTCGATGAGCAGCGCGACCCCGACCGGGATGCGCGAGATCGCCGCGAAGTAGCAGGCCTGCACACCGGCCACGGCCAGCAGCCCGAACCCGGCCAGCAGCGCGGGCCTGCGCCGCAGCAGGGTGCGGTGGCGCCAGGCCACCGGAGCCATGACGAGGGCGGCTCCCGCGACCCGGAGCCATACGACATGGAGGGGGTCGAGTCCCGCCTCGATCAGCGGCTTGGCCGCAACGCCTGATCCACCGAACGCGACGGCCGACCCCAGGGCAAGTCCCAGGCCGGCGCTCTTTCCCTGAGACACCTGCATCGGCACATGATGTCAGGACCGGTCAGTACCGTCACCCCGGTGACACATGTCGAGACACGTCCGCGATCCGCGCACCCAGCAGCGACGTGTCGACACCCGCGCGCCGCAGCACCTCGGCGGCCCGGCACTCCGGATCGGCCGCGACGCAGGCCAGCACGTCGATCCCCGCCGCCCTGCCCCTGCCGCACCGCCGCGCCCGGTCGAGCGCGCCCGTCATGACGGCCGCGGCGCAGGGCGACCAGCCCGGCGCGTCGGGCAGGGAGACGGCGGGCCGGCGACGCCCGTCGGGTACGGGGGCGGGCAGGTGTCCCGTACGGCCGCCCTCGCGCACGATGGGCAGCGCACCCGAGTCCTCGACGGAGCCCTGCCAGGCGAGGCCGTAGCCGATACTCCGCTGCACGAGGTACCCGAGGACCCGCGCGACCTGCGCCGGGCCGCCGAACACCGCTCTGACGTCGGGGTCCTGTTCCATCAGCGAGTGCAGCAGATGCGCGGTGTCGATCTGCCGGTCGCCGTCGCGCAGCGCTCTTCTGCGCGCGCCCGTGACCACCGCGGCCAACCCGTCGGTGAGTACGGTCTCGATGTCGGGGCGAGCGGGGGCGGGCTGCTGCCGGGGCAGCCGGAAGGCAGGGCTTTGCACATCTCCCACCCCATCAGACGTCCACGGGCCCGGCGTCCACGCGGGGAAGCATTCGCCCTCCGACCGGAGTCGGGCACACCCGGGCGTTTCCTCCTCCTTACGGATGAGACCACCTCGAACTGACGAGCCGTCAGTATTGAATGTTCCGGCACCCACCGCTACGGTCCGCGGCACCGGAACCCGATACGAAGGGGTGGTCGCATGGCAGAAGTCAGCGCGGAGGCACGCATCGAGGCGCCGGCCGCGAAGGTCTGGGCCCAGCTCACCGACTTCGCCTCGTACGGGCGCTGGAACACCACCCACACCAACTTCCCGCAGGGCGGCCCCGAGCCGCTGGAGACGGGCGCCACCTTCGCGGAGAACATGAAGTTGATGGGCTTCCCGGCCGAGGTGACCTGGACGGTGGAGGAGCTGGAGCCGGAGCGGGTGCTGGCCATCAGGGGCAAGGGGCCGATGTCCGTCACCGTGGGCACCCGCTACTCGCTGGTCCCGGCCGAGGGCACGACGGCCGACGGCGCGACCGATGTGCGGATCGACGGGGAGTTCACCGGCGCGGCGGTGTCGCTGATGGCGGCGAAGCTCAGGGACTCGGCGACCGCGGCGCTCAACGAGTCGCTCCGCAGGCTCGGCGGCCTCGTGTCCTGACCTAGGGCCTCTCGTTCGGAGCTTGCCGGGCTCGCGTGCCCTGGCACCGCACCTCGCTGCGTTGTCGTCAGTCGCCGACTCCCCCGTAGCCCTTCGGGCACGGGAGGTGCCCCCACCGCGTGGACTCTCCCCCTGCCTTCGGCGGGGGGACCCCCATCCTCCGCCTTGCAAGGCGTCCCCTCGGCCCTGGCGGGCCTGGGGAGACCCCATGCACCAGACCCCGCTCACCGATCCGGCCTGATCCAAACGAAAGACCCTCGCGCACGGCGGCACACCGGCCCCGGCACGGAAGAAGGGCCCCGCGTGACCGCGGGGCCCTTCGCGCCGCAGAGCCGAGGCTGAACTCAGTGCTCGTCGGCGAGGATCAGATACAGCTTCTTCCGGGCCTCGTTGATGACGGCGACGGCCTTCTGCCGCTGCTCGGCGTCGCCGGTCTTCCAGACCTGGCCGAACGCCTCCATCAGACCGAAGCCGGCCTGCCTGATCTCGTTGACCTTCTCCCAGTCGACGCCGCGCCCGACCTCCTCCCAGGGAGCCTCCGGCCCCGACTCGGCCTCGGCACGCCCGGTGTCGGTCAGCGTGAACAGCTTCTTGCCGCCCTCGCTCTCCGGGACGATCAGGCCCTCGTCCTCCAGCAACTGAAGGGTCGGGTAGACGGAGCCCGGGCTGGGCTTCCAGGCCCCGCCGCTGCGCTCGTCGATCTCCTGGATCATCTCGTAGCCGTGCATCGGGCGGTCCCTCAGCAGCGCCAGGATCGAGGCGCGCACGTCACCGCGCCGCGCCCTGCCCCGGCCTCCACCGCGCCCGCGGCCGCCACCGAAGGGCCCGCCGAACGGCGGCCCCCACGGCCCGAACGCGGCCCGCCGGCCCTCGTGCTCGCCGCGACCGTGATGGCCGGGCCCGCAGTGTCCATGACCGCGGCCGTGGTCGTGTTCCGGTCCGTTTCCATATGAACGCATCGCTACGCTCCTTCCATCGTTGATCAGTCGCGATACCTCAACGATATATCGGGAAGGATCGGCCGACAAGCCCCATCGGGTCCAGCGACCCGGAATTGGCCTTGGCCTGCGGCTTCACGGAGGCTCTACGGTCACGCCATGCGGATTCGAATCGTCGACGCCTTCACCGACCGCCCCTTCGCCGGAAACCCCGCCGGGGTCCTGCTGCTGGACTCCGCCGGCTTCCCCGCCGACTCCTGGCTCCAGCGGGTTGCCGCGGAGCTGAACCTCTCCGAGACCGCCTTCGCCCACCCGCTGCCCGCCGGCGGCGACGCGGACTGGGCGCTGCGCTGGTTCACCCCCGCCACCGAGGTCGACATGTGCGGCCACGCCACCCTGGCCACGGCCCATGTCCTGCACACCACAGGCACGGCGACCGGCACCGTGCGCTTCGCCGCCCGCTGCGGAACCCTCATCACCACCGCGCACGAGGACGGCACGCTGACCCTGGACTTCCCGACCGCCCCGCTGACGCCGGTCGAGGCCCCGGGCGGCGTGGCGAAGGCGCTCGGCGCGAAGGTCCTGTCCGCCCACGACACCGGCCCCCACATCGGGGACCTCCTGGTCGAGCTGCCCGACGAAGCCTCCGTACGCGGCCTGAGCCCCGACTTCGCCGCCCTGGTGGAGCACTCGGAGCGCGGCATCATCGCGACCGCCGCCGCGGCGGACCCCGAGGCCGGCTACGACTTCGTGTCCCGCGGCTTCTTCCCCCGGGTCGGCATCGACGAGGACCCGGTCACGGGCAGCGCCCACACGGCCCTCGCCCCCTTCTGGTCGGCCCGCCTCGGCCGCGACGACCTCACCGGCCTCCAGGCCTCCGCCCGTTCCGGCCTGGTCCGCACCGCCCTGCGCGGCGACCGCACCCTCCTCACGGGCCGCGCGGTCACGGTCATCGACGGCGAACTCCTCACTACGCCCTGACCCACCACGAGCCCCAGCGCCGAGCCACAGCGACCAGGTCGTACGCCAAGCGTCAGGACACCAGCTGCGACATCACGGCGACCGGCAGCGACGGGTTGGCGGCCGCCGCTTCCACCACCTGCCGGTCGGCGTCGGCGAGCAGGCCCACAATGACCGGCGGCGGCAGTGCCGGATGCCCGGCGGCCACTCGCCTCGCCCGTGCGTCGCCCAGGCAGGCGAGCAGCGCCGGGGCCGTCGCGTTGCGGTGCCCGGCGACCTCCCGAAGCACTTTCCGCACCGGGGGTTCGCGCCGGGCCAGGTCCTCCAGCAGCCCGGGAGTCGCCTCCGGGTTGGCTGCCACCGCGCCGACGACCTGGGCCCCGTACCGGTCGGCCATGGCGCGCAGCCGCGCTTCGGCGAGACCCGGGTGCGCGGCGACGGCCCCGACCACTCTCGCGTCGGCGTCGGTGGCCAGCGCGTCGCGGATCTCCACCACATCGGACGGGAGGCCGGGGCAGGCAGCCAGTTCCTCCCGGCGGCCGACGACCGGATCCGTCGCGAACAGCCGCGCCCACTCCGGGTTTCCGGCCCGCTCCCGGAGCAGGGCGAGGGCACCCTCCGGCTGTGCCGTGGGGTCGATGTCGGCGGCGGTCAACCGGCCCTCGTTCGCGAGGCGCCCGGCGCTCTCCTCGACACGCGAGGCCAGGGCGACCGCCTGCGCACGGCTGAGGTCCGCGCGACCGGCGAGTTCCGCGGCGATGCCGTCGTCCGCGACCGCGATAAGCCGGTCCACCAGCTCGGGCGGCAGGGCCGGATTGGCGGCGAGTCCGCACAGCGCATGGTTCACGCAGAGCATCCTGCACGGACACCGGCCGGCGTGCCCGAGGATTTCCGCATCATCGGGCTGCCGGTGGCGCTCACGGCGTCGGCAGCCAGCCCACCTTCCCGGCCAGCAGCCCGTAGCCGACGAAGGCGACGATGTCGAGCAGGGCGTGCGCCGCCACCAGCGGCCCCACGCGGCCCCAGCGCCGGTAGAGCAGGACGAAGACGACGCCCATGACCATGTTGCCGATGAAGCCGCCGATGCCCTGGTAGAGGTGGTACGAGCCGCGCAGCACTGAACTCGCGGCGAGCGCGGCCATCGGGGTCCAGCCCAACTGGTCGAGTCTGCGCAGCAGGTAGCCGACGACGATGACCTCTTCCAGCACCGAGTTCTGGAGGGCCGAGAGGATCAGCACCGGGTACTTCCACCACACGTCGGGCAGCGACTCGGGCACCACGGTGAGGTTGAAGCCCGAGGCGCGCGCCACGAGGTAGAATGCCAGCCCCGCGCTGCCGATGCCGGTGGCCACCAGCGCGCCGCGCCCCAGGTCCGGCCACGGGCAGGTCCGGTCGAAACCGATGGCCCGGAGACCGGCCCGCTCACGGATCAGCAGATGCGCCACGAGCGCCACCGGGACCAGCGCCGTCGCGATCCCGAAGAGCTGCCAGGCGAGGTCGAGCCACGGCCGCCCCGGCGCGAAGGACCCGTTGAGCGTCGCCGCCTGGTCCTTCAGCCCGCCGGGCCTGGTCAGTGATCCGATGAAGCTGATCAGCGCGGAGACAGCGCTGGCGCCGAGCGACAGCGCGAGTACGAGTACCGTCTCCTGCCGCAGAATCCCGCGCGGTACCGCCTCCCGCACACAGGGTCCGGCCCCGTCTCCCGCCTGCGCCTGCACACCAGCCTCCAGTTGTTCCACCGCGTCGGACGTCACAGCTTGCCCGACGAACCTACGGCGGAATCAGCCAGGTCCTCTCAGGACCGGGCCCCCGGGAAGCCCACCGGCCAGGTGTGCACGGGCTGCCCCTCGCGCATCAGCTCGCAGTAGCGGCGGGCCATGGCCGCCAGCGCCGCCTCCCGCTCGAGGCCCGCCTCGCGGGCGCGGTGGTAGGTGTCCGCCTGCCAGGAGGCGCCGTTCATCCGGCGGCGGCAGCGCCCCTCGATCACGCCCAGATACAGATCCCGGTCGGCTGCCGCCACGTTCCACGCGTCGAGGCCCGCCGCGGCCAGCGGCAGCAGCTCGTCACGGACGAGTTTCACGACGGGGACCTGTGTGACGCCGCCGCGGCCGGGGCGCGGCCACCGGAGTTCGGCGTCGATGCCGTACCGGCACGCGGCCTCGAAATTCTCGGCGGCCGCGGCGAAGGGGAGCCGCTTCCACACCGGCCGGGCTTCCTCGGCGAGCGCCCGGACCAGGCCGTAGTAGAACGCGGCGTTGGCGATCACGTCGGTCACCGTCGGGCCGGCGGGCAGCACCCGGTTCTCCACACGCAGGTGCGGAACGCCGTCGACTACCTCGTACACCGGGCGGTTCCAGCGGTAGATGGTGCCGTTGTGCAGGACCAGCTCCCTCAGCCGCGGCACTCCGCCGTCCTCGAGCACCCGCAGCGGTTCCTCGTCGTCGCAGAAGGGGAGCAGCGCGGGGAAGTAACGGATGTTCTCCTCGAAGAGGTCGTACGCGGAGTCGATCCAGCGCTCGCCGAACCAGGTCCGCGGCCGTACCCCCTGCGCCTGCAGTTCGGGCGGGCGCGTGTCGGTGGCCTGCAGGAAGAGCGGCGGCCGCGACTCGCGCCACAGCTCCTTGCCGAAGAGGAACGGCGAGTTGGCACCGAGGGCCACCTGCACCGCGGCCACCGCCTGCGCGGCGTTCCACACGTCCGCGAACCGGCCGGGGGTGACCTGGAGATGCAACTGCACCGAGGTGCAGGCCGCTTCCGGCGCTATCGACGACGATGTGCACGTCAGCCGCTCCACGCCCTCGATGTCGAGGGTGAAAGCCTCGCCGCGGGCCGCCACGATCTGGTCGTTGAGCAGCACATAGCGGTCGACGTCGGAGAGATTGGCCGCGGAGACCAGGTCCTCCTGCGCGAGGGTCGGAAGAATTCCGATCATCACGATCCCGGAACCGGTCTCCTGCGCTTTCCGGTCGGCATATCCCAGCCCGGTATGCAACTCCTCCGCGAGCTGGTCGAGCACCCGGCCGCCCAATCGGTGCGGGACGATGTTCACTTCCAGATTGAACATTCCCAGCTCGGTCTGGAAATCCGGACTCGCGATACGGGAGAGAACTTCGGCATTCATCATCCGCGGCATGCCGTCCTGGCCGGCGAGATTCAGCTCTATCTCCAGCCCCATCAGATTCCTGGGCCGGTCGAACCTCTTCTCGTCCAGCAGCCGCCCCAGGCCCGCCAGGCACTGCTGCAGCTTCCTTCGGTACTGTTGCCGGTCGGACAGGTCGAACCCGTCAGACTCGACCTTCTCCCCCATCGGAGCGTCCCTCCTCGAGTGGGCACCACGCGGCGTCGACCGCTCACGTCACGGACGATAATGCCCAGACTCATTGATCCATAACGTCCCCGCGGAGGCTCTGCTGCGGGTAGGCTGGAGTCAGTACCCCACCGGCACATTCCTCCGGCATGACGCAGCGGGCATTTTCCGGTATCTGAGCCGTGAAAAGCACCGTCCGGATTCGGCCTACCGCACCGGAGTCCAAACCGCAGGCCGCAGCCCCGAAGGGGATGAAAAGCCGTCCAGGGAGCGTACAGAACGGACCGGTTTCCGCCTTGTCGGAAATACCCACGACGGCTAGCGGAAACACTAAGTGAACACGTGTCGTATAAACTCCGCGAGGGCAGAGAGTTGGCATCCGGTGTCTTCCGGCCGCTCACCGTCCCGCACGCTGACAGTGCCGTCCGCACCTTCACGCATCACCGTGTCTCCTGAGTGAGAGGCGACCCACCATGCCGCTGCATGTCCTCCCGGCCCCCGCGCCTGCCTTGCGCAGCGTCCTCGCAGCACTCGGTTCACCCACGGCCGTGTCCGAGGCCCGTACCCCCGCTCTGCGGTCCGTCCAGGGACCGCTGAGCGCCGAACTGCCGCTGCCCGTCCATGTGCTGGACCGGATAGCCCCGAGCGGCGCCACCCCGCTCACCCGGCTCACCGGCTGGCGCTTCCTGATCCGCAGCGGCGATCGCGCCGTGGCCGCCGCGGACACGATGCTCACGCCCGACGGCTGGGCCTTCTCCCATTTCTTCGAGGGCCCCTATCTCGACTCGACCGAACGCGCCCTGCGCCAGGCCGAGTCCATGGGATCGCCCTTCCAGCCGCGGCTGCTGTCCGTACCCGAGCTCTACATGCTCACCCTCTGGCTGCACCGCGACCCGGAGGCCGCCCCGGAGGCCGACGCGGCCGCCGGCACGCCGCAGCCGTCCGACGTCCTGGTGCCCCTGGCTCCCGCGCCGCCGGGCATAGCGGCCCACCGGCCGCACCGGGTCGCCGAACTGCTGCCCCTCCTGACGCTGCGCCTGGCGCCGCCCCGGCTGCTCGACTCGCCGGCCGCCTGACCGCAGGGCCCGCCGATCCGGCGGGAAGAACGGCCCGGTACGCCCCGCGACCGCCCGGTCGCGGGGCGTACCAGCGCATCGGTACCGGCCCGTTGTGACTAGTCACCCCAGGCCACTGAGAACCACCCGAAAGGACCGGCCCCATGAGCTGAACCGTCCGCGCGGGTGATGCGTCATCAATCTATAGAAAGAGCTGCCGTGAAATGCCTGCGGAGCGACGCCCGCAGGGGAACACTGGGACCGAACCGAGAGATACGGGGGGGGCGGCCATGAACACCTCATCGAGCCGCACGACACTCACCACAACGCAGCGAAAGAACCTACCCATGTGCCAGCACCAGCCAGCCTGTCCCACCTCCGACTCAGCAGACCGTGAGGCGGCGCGCCTCGTGGCCCACCATCCGGAACAGGGCTGGAGCCTGCTGTGCAACGGCGTCCTTCTCTTCGAGGACACCGGCGAACTGCTGCCCGACGGCCAGATCATCGCCCCGCGCCGGCCGCGCGCCGCGGGCCCGCTGATGACGGCCGCCTAGGAACCGCCCGAAGCAGCACGGCGGTCGCACCACAGCCGTCCGCAGCACAGCCCGTACGACGAAGGGGCCGGCCCGGAGATCCCTCTCCGCACCGGCCCCCGACGCATCCCCCGTGCGGCACGCGTCAGTTGTCGTAGTCCTCCAGCGGCGGGCAGGAGCACACGAGGTTGCGGTCGCCGAAGGCGCCGTCGATACGGCGCACCGGCGGCCAGTACTTGTCGGCGGCGCTCACCCCGGCCGGGAAGACGGCCTCCTCGCGGCTGTAGCCGTGGTCCCAGTCACCGCCGAGCGCGGCGGCCGTGTGGGGGGCGTTGCGCAGCGGGTTGTCGTCCGCGGACCACTCGCCCGACGCGACCTTCTCGATCTCGGCGCGGATCGCAATCATCGTGTCGCAGAACCGGTCGAGTTCGTTCAGGTCCTCGCTCTCGGTGGGCTCGATCATCAGCGTTCCGGCCACCGGGAAGGACATGGTCGGCGCGTGGAAGCCGTAGTCGATCAGGCGCTTGGCGATGTCGTCGACGCTGACGCCGGTCGCCTTGGAGAGCGGTCGCAGGTCGACGATGCACTCGTGGGCGACCAGCCCGGCCGGACCGGTGTAGAGCACCGGGTAGTGCGGCTCGAGACGCTTGGCGATGTAGTTGGCTGCGAGCACGGCGACCTGGGTGGCGCGCTTGAGGCCCTCGCCGCCCATCAGCCGCACATACGCCCAGGAGATCGGCAGAATGCCCGCGGAGCCCCAGGGGGCGGCGGAGATCGGACCGACGCCCGTCTCCGGACCCGCGGTCGGCTGCAGCGGGTGGTTCGGCAGGTAGGGCGCGAGGTGGGCGCGCACGCCGACCGGGCCGACGCCGGGGCCGCCGCCGCCGTGCGGGATGCAGAAGGTCTTGTGCAGGTTCAGGTGCGAGACGTCGCCGCCAAACCGGCCGGGCTTGGCCAGACCGACCAGGGCGTTGAGGTTGGCCCCGTCGACGTACACCTGGCCGCCGGCGTCGTGCACCTGGGCGCAGATGTCGGCGACGTGCTCCTCGAACACCCCGTGCGTCGACGGGTAGGTGATCATCAGCACGGAGAGCTCGTCGCGGTACTGCTCGATCTTGGCGCGTAGGTCCTCGACGTCGATCTCACCGTCGTCGGCGGTCTTCACGACGACGACCTTCATGCCGGCCATCACGGCGCTGGCGGCGTTGGTGCCGTGCGCGGAGGACGGGATGAGGCAGACGGTCCGCTGGTCGTCCCCGTTGGCCCGGTGGTACGCGCGCACCGCGAGCAGACCGGCCAGCTCGCCCTGGGAGCCGGCGTTGGGCTGGATGGAGACCTTGTCGTAGCCGGTGACCTCGGCCAGCCGCTCCTCGAGCTCCTGGATCAGGGTCAGATAGCCCTGGGCCTGCTCCACCGGGGCGAAGGGGTGGATCTGGCCGAACTCCGGCCAGGTGACCGGCTCCATCTCGGTCGTCGCGTTCAGCTTCATCGTGCAGGAGCCGAGCGGGATCATGCCGCGGTCCAGCGCGTAGTCGCGGTCGGCGAGCCTGCGCAGGTAGCGGAGCATCGCGGTCTCGGAGCGGTGCTGGTGGAAGACGGGATGCGTGAGGTACTCGTCGTCGCGCAGCAGGGCCGCGGGCAGCGCCTCCGCGCCCGACGCGTCCAGGGCCTCGATGTCGCCCTCGACGCCGAAGGCGGCCCAGACGGCCGCGAGCTGGGCACGGCCGGTGGTCTCGTCGCAGGCGGCGGAGACGTGGTCCGCGTCGACGAGACGCAGGTTGACCCCGCCCTCCCGCGCGGAGGCGACGACGTCGGCGGCCCTGCCGGGCACCCGGGCGGTGACGGTGTCGAAGTACGAGCCGTGCACGACCTCGACGCCGCCGGCCCGCAGGCCCTCGGCGAGGATCGCGGCGTAACGGTGGGTGCGCCGGGCGATGGTCCGCAGCCCCTCGGGGCCGTGGTAGACCGCGTACATGCCGGCCATCACGGCGAGCAGCACCTGCGCGGTGCAGATGTTGCTGGTGGCCTTCTCGCGGCGGATGTGCTGCTCACGGGTCTGCAGCGCCAGCCGGTAGGCCCGGTTGCCGTCCGCGTCGACGGAGACGCCGACGAGGCGGCCGGGCAGGCTGCGGGCGAACTTGTCGCGCACGGCCATGTAACCGGCGTGCGGGCCGCCGAAGCCCATCGGGACGCCGAAGCGCTGGGTGGTGCCGACCGCGATGTCCGCGCCGAGCTCACCGGGCGAGGTGAGCAGCGTGAGAGCGAGCAGGTCGGCGGCGACGGTGACGATCGCGCCGAGCTCGTGCGCCTGCTCGATGACCGGCTTGAGGTCCCGTACGGCGCCCGAGGCGCCCGGGTACTGCAGCAGCACACCGAACACGCCGCGCTCGGCGATCTCGGCGGGGATGCCGTCGCTCAGGTCCGCGGTGACGACCTCGACACCGGTCGGCTCGGCGCGGGTCTCGATCACGGCGACGGTCTGCGGCATGGTGTCGGCGTCGATCAGGAAGACGCCGTTCTTGACCTTGCCGACGCGGCGGGCCAGCGACATGGCCTCCGCGGCCGCGGTGCCCTCGTCGAGGAGCGAGGCACCGGAGGTGGGCAGCCCGGTGAGGTCGGCGACGACGGTCTGGAAGTTCAGCAGGGCCTCGAGCCGCCCCTGCGAGATCTCGGGCTGGTACGGCGTGTACGCCGTGTACCAGGCCGGGTTCTCCATCACGTTGCGCAGGATGACCGGCGGCGTGAACGTCCCGTAGTAGCCCAGGCCGATCATGGGCGCGAGCACCTGGTTGCGGTCCGCCAGTATGCGCAGCTCGGCCAGGACCTCGGCCTCGGTGCGGGCGCCGGGGAGGTCGAGGGCCTCGGCGCTCTTGATGACGTCCGGCACGGCGGCGGCGGTCAGCTCGTCGAGCGAGCCGTAACCCACTTGGGCGAGCATCTTGGCCTGGGCACCGGCGTCGGGCCCGATGTGCCGCTGCTCGAACGGGATCCCCTGCTCCAGCCGGGAGAGCGGAATGCGGTTGGCGGTCATGGTGGGAGGCCTCCTGGTCTTCGCGACCTGCGAGGGGCATCACGGCGCGGATGCCCGGACGGCCTCCCCCTCTGTCATCTCGACCTGAGAGCTTCACCGGGCGTCGCTCAGCGACCTCCCGGCTTTCACCGTCGGTGAGAGCGGATGCCGTCCGACGCCCGCCCTGCTTTCCAGAGTGACCTCGTCCGTGCGGTACAGGTGCCTGAGAGATTCCGGGGAGGATTTGCTCCTTCGGCGCCTCCGGAATTCTCACCGGAGGACTCTCCCGCACAGGGTCAGCAGCCGCTTGCCAGGGTACCAGCGCGGCCCGCTCGCAATCGCTCGAGTGGCCGACACCCGGGATGTGGCCTTTTGTAGTCGTTGGGGAGCAGTTGCGACCAATTGGAGGGACCGTGCAGACCGACATCGATCCGCGCAGCCTGATAGGCCGCAAGGCGTTCGACCGCAACGGCACCAAGATCGGGACCGTTGACGAGGTGTATCTGGACGACGCCACGGGAGTCCCCGAATGGGCGGCCGTGCGGACCGGCCTCTTCAGCCGGGACGCGTTCGTCCCGCTCGAGCCGAGCGAACTCGTCGACAACACCCTTCGCGTCCCGTACGAACGCGCACTGATCAAGGACGCCCCCGATTTCGGCGTGGGCCGTCATCTCTCGCCCGAGCAGGAACTCCAGCTCTACCACCACTACGGCCTCGACCTCTCCGGCCCTCCCCCGTCCCCGGCCCCCACCTCCGGCGACCGCTCCTTCGGCCGCGTCGCGGGCCAGGAGGACTGACCCCCGGGACGCGGCCCCACCCTCACACTCTTCCCGGCCCCGGCACGCGAGGTTGCACGCCGGGGCCGCGCGACGTGTGTGGGTCGTCCCGCCCAGGCTCGGGCAGGCGGCCGATCAGGCCCGCACGGTCCGCGTCGCCCCGCCCCGGGCAACGACGGGTCAGGCCTGGGACCGCCCGCCCGCAGGGTGGACCGCCTGGGCCCGAGGCCGCCGAACCGGCAGGGCCCGAGTGGCCACCGGGGCACCGCCACCTGGCCCCGGCCCCGCGGAGCTCCACGCCGTCCAGGGATTGCCCGCCCCGGGCAACGGCCGGTCAGGCCCGCACCGCCCGCCCGCACGGCGGGCCACCCGGACCCCAGGCCGCCATCGGGTCCCCACCCAGTTCTCCGGGGTCCCCGGGTGTGTGCGCCGGATCGGGGCGGGGCGGTGTGTCGGCCCCGGGCCCTGTACGGGGCTCGACGGAGATCTCGGCGGCGGAGGCGGGTCCGCCCTCGGCCCCGGCGTCGCCTCCAGGCGCTGCCCCGCGCCCAGCCGAATCAGGCGCCGCCCCGACGACCGCCGTCTCCCCCGCCGAGCCACCCGCACCCGGCTCCACCAGCGGCAGTGGATCCGCGGCCTCCAACTGCTCGTCCTCCACCCGGAACGTCCGCACCCGCCCCGGTGGCGACCACGGTTCCTCGAAACGCACGGTGACCCGGCCGACGCCGCTGCCCTGGACCCAGCCCGGTCCGTACAGCGCGTGGCGCACGTCCTGGCCGGCGGCCCAGCGACGCTCCGTCGGCTCCTCCCGGCTGACCGGGTCGAGGCCTTGGGTCTCGTGCGGCTCGGCCGGCGGGGCGGCGCCGGACGGGGCCGGGTCCTCCTCGGAGGCCGCGGCAGAACCGGACGCCGCCGCCTGCGCGAAGAGGTCCTCCTGGGTGTAGTCCGCGAGCCCGGTGACGCCCACCCCCAGCAGACGTACCCCGCCCGTGGTGTCCACCGACTCCAGCAGCCGCCCCGCGGCCTCCCGCACCACCGCGGGGTCGTCCGTCGGCCCGCGGAGCGTCTCCGAGCGCGTCAGCGTCGAGAAGTCGTAGCGCCGGACCTTGAGCACGATGGTGCGGCCGGAGTGGCCGCTCGCCCGCAGCCTCTGCACGCACCGCTCGGCGAGCCGCTCCACCTCGATCCGCACCCGGACCCGGTCGTGCAGGTCGACGTCGAACGTGTCCTCCACCGACACGGACTTCGCGTCCCGCTCGGCCACCACCGGCCGGTCGTCGTGCCCGAGCGCCATGCGGAACAGGGACGTCCCGTGTGCCCGGCCGAGCAGCCGCACCAGCTCGTCCTCGCCCGCCTCCGCCAGGTCCGCGACCGTCGTCATACCGGCCCGCCGCAGATGCTCTCCGGTGGCGGGCCCCACTCCGGGCAGGATCCGGACCGGCATCGGGCCGAGCAGCTCACGCTCGGTGCCGGGCTCGATCAGGGTCAGGCCGTCCGGCTTGGCCTGTTCGGAGGCAATCTTGGCGATCATCTTGGAGCCCGCGAGACCGACCGATCCGGTCAGGCCCGTGACCGCTCGTATGTCGGCGCGCAGCCGCTCACCGGTCGCGCGGGCGGACACGGTGTCGTCGGCGGCTCCGCCGGCCTCCAGATCGACGAAGGCCTCGTCGAGACTCAGCGGCTCCACCAGCGGCGAGAGCCGCCCGAGCAGCTCCATGACCTGCTCGCTCACCGAGCGGTAGAGGGAGAAGCGCGGCACGAGATACGCCGCGTTCGGAGCGAGTCGCCGGGCCTGCGCCATCGGCATGGCGGAGTGCACGCCGAACCGTCTCGCCTCGTAGGACGCGGTGGCCACCACACCCCGCGGACCGAGTCCGCCGACGACCACGGGCTTTCCGCGCAGCGAAGGCTTCGCCGCCTGCTCGGCGGCGGCGAAGAAGGCATCCATGTCGAGATGCAGGATCGTCGGCGCGGTTCTCACATCTCCGATGCTCCCGCACACCACTGACAATCGGGAGCTCCGGGCACGTCAGACGGCCCGGTCGCGTCTGCGTCTCGCGAGTTCGTCGGCGGGGTTGTGGCCGACCAGGGTCTCCCCGGTGTCGACACGCTCGCCGTGCAGCTGGGAGAGCGCCGCCTCGACGTCCCGCCACACGACACCGACGGCGATGCCGAACACGCCCTGTCCACCTTGGAGCAGCCCGACCACTTCGTCGGGCGAGGAGCACTCGTAGACCGTCGCCCCGTCGCTCATCAGCGTCATTCGCTCGAGGTCTCTGAACCCGCGGGCTCGCAGGTGCTGGACGGCCGCGCGGATGTTCTGGAGCGCCACGCCGGTGTCCAGGAAGCGCTTGACGATCTTGAGTACGACCACGTCGCGAAAGCTGTAGAGCCGCTGGGTGCCGGAGCCGTACGCCGACCGGACGCTCGGCTCCACCAGACCCGTGCGCGCCCAGTAGTCGAGCTGCCGGTAGGTGATGCCCGCGGCCGCGCATGCGGTCGGTCCGCGATAGCCGATGGTGTCGGTGGAGGGCACGGCCGCGCCGTCGTGCAGCGGATACGGCCCGCTTTCCACCGGACCGGGTCCGGGGCCGCCCCCAGCCGTACTGTCGCCGCTGCTTCTCACGCCGACCTCCGTCCTTGACCTGCCACCTCGAAGGTAGGGAGTCACCAGGGGTGCGTCAACGATCGCCACACTCGGCACGCCGAGTGATAATCACCCTGAGAGTGGTTTCTCGTGCCCCGATCCCGGGAAAGGCTACTCGAATGCGCTGACGCGGAAGTGCCGAGCGGCGCCCTCCGCCGGAACCGTCACCGGTCCGCAACCCTCACTGGTTGCTCGAGCCGAAGTCCTCGGGCGAGATCTGGTCGAGGAACTCGCGGAACTTCTCCACCTCGTCCTCCTGCTCGTCCGGGATCGCGATGCCGGCGTCGTCCAGCACCCCGTCACTGCCGAAGATCGGCGTGCCGGTGCGCAGGGCCAGCGCTATCGCGTCGGACGGCCTGGCGCTCACCTCGACCCCGCTGGCGAAGACCAGCTCCGCGTAGAAGACGCCCTCGCGCAGGTCGGTGATGCGGACCTGGGTGAGCTCCTGGCCCACCGCCTCCAGCACGTCCTTGAAGAGGTCGTGGGTCAGCGGCCTGGCCGGTGCCATGCCCTGCTGTGCGAAGGCGATGGCGGTCGCCTCCCCGGGGCCGATCCAGATGGGGAGGTACCGATCGCCTCCCACTTCACGCAGAAGCACGATCGGTTGGTTCGAGGGCATTTCGACCCGGACACCCACAACGTCGAGCTCGTTCACACAGCAACCCTAGGACGTGCGCGACCGGTTTGGGTAGTCGGGTTGGTCCAAGATCAGGGGACCCGCACTCCGAGGGCGGTCCGCACCAGCGCCGCGTGCAGCCTCACGGACAGGGTCACCAGCTCTCTGGTGGTCGCCTCGGCATGCGCTCTGGTCTGCGGATTACGGTGCCGGCGCAGCGGCGCGACCAGCTGCTCCACGAGCCCGGCCTCCCGCTCGGCGGACGCCTTCATGGCACGAAGGTGCCTCGGTTCGAGACCGAATCTTCCCAGCTCCGCGACGAGCCGGGCGACGGTGGCGGCCTCGGCGTCGTAGGAACCGCTCCCGTCCGGCGCCAGCAGGCCGTACGACTCCCACTCGACGAGCTGCTCCTCGGTGACCTCGGCGGCGGCCAGCAGGGCCGCACGGCTGATCCGGCCCGCGGTCGGCCGGTCGGCCTCCGGCTCCCAGCCCGCGTCGACGGGCTCCTGCTGTTCCCGGTACGCCCCCTGCACGGGCAGCGGGACGCTCTCGCCCCGCTCCAGGGCGTCCAGCTGCTCGCGGATCACCTTCAGCGGGAGGTAGTGGTCACGCTGCATCCGCAGCACAAGCGCGAGCCGCTCCACGTCCTGGGGGCTGAACTTGCGGTACCCGGAGGGCGTACGGCTCGGTTCGACCAGCCCCTCCGCCTCCAGGAAGCGGATCTTGGAGATCGTCACTTCGGGAAACTCTTCGCGCAGGTGCCCGAGCACCGCGCCGATGCTCATCGGGCGGTCACCCGCGGCGGCGGCGCCGTGACCGGCGCCGCCCGTCGGTGTTCGCAGCATGTACCTTCCCTGGGTGTCCCCCGGGTGGAGCCTGGGGGAGGATCACGCGCCCCGCTGGCTCCCGTAGAAGACCAGCCGGTACTTGCCGATCTGTACCTCGTCGCCGTTGGCCAGGACCACGGAGTCGATCCGCTCCCTGTTCACGTACGTGCCGTTGAGGCTGCCGACGTCCGAGACGGTGAAACCGCCGTTCACGTCCCGGCGGAACTCCACGTGCCGGCGCGAGACCGTGACGTCGTCGAGGAAGATGTCGCTCTGCGGGTGGCGGCCGGCCGTCGTCAGGTCGCTGTCCAGGAGGAAGCGGCTGCCGGAGTTCGGTCCCCGGCGGACGACCAGCAGCGCCGAACCGGGCGGCAGGGCCTCGACTGCGGCCTGGGCCTCCGGCGAGAGCGAGGGGACGGCGGTCTGGCCCGTCACCTCGGAGTCGTAGGCCTCGATACCGGAGATGGAGATGGTCGAGGTCGTCTCCGACGCGCGCTCGGCGGGTGCTCCGCCCCGCAGCGGCGCACCGCAGTTGGAGCAGAACCGGCCGGCCTCGGTGTTCCGGTGGCCGCACCTCGTACAAACCGGCAAACCCGCCATGGACGGATCCTCCTGCCGCGGCTGCCCCGCGTGGGGATTGGTCGCATACGGGTCGGAGGCGAACCCTCCACCCGTACTTGAGGTTGATGGTTCCCCGAAACCTATGCCTCCGGCACCGGCAGGGTCAACAGACGACGCGCCCTGTCCGCCCGAATTGTCCCCACCGGGGACCTCGTCGCGGAACAGCGGACGCTCGCCCGGCTGGTCCTCGCTCTGGCCATGACGCGGCGCGCGATGGCGGGCGTCGCCGTCCTCGCGTGCACTCTTGCCGAACCACTTCGCAAACAACTTCACGGGCGTTTCCCCTTGACCGAAATAGACCCGCCCGTGGGGCAGGACGAACCCTCAACCAACACACCTGCCGACCCGGACACCCTCACAACGTCCGTATCCACCAGACAGTTTCCACCACGCACCACATGTCGGATGCGCCGACCCCCGGCAATCGTCTGCCCCGGCCCCACAGTCCCCATGTTCCCCCGCTTCACTGCGGTGACGACCGAGCGTAGTCAGGCCGTTCCGCCGGTCGCAAGGCGTCGACAATGATCCTGTCCGAGCGCTCCACGGTGGCCGTGGCCTGCTCCTTCTCCAACGTCTGCACCACACCGCCCGGGATGTTCAGGGCCGGCTCCAGGTCCTGCGGTTCACCGATGACCTCGAAGGTGTACGGCGCGTTGATCCGCTTGCCGTCGACCTCTATGTCACCGGCGGTCCCCGAGAAGAAGGTGCTCGCGACGACCCGGGTGCCGTTGACCTGGATCGCCTCCGCCCCGGCCGCGCGCAGCTCCTGGATCGTGTCGAGGAGCTTGTCCGAGTCCACGGTCCGCGCCGGGTCCCGGATCGTCAGCGTGATGCCGGGCCCCTGAGCGGCGACGGTGCCGGCCAGGATGCCGAGCTGCTGCTCCTTCTCCTGCGTCTGCTTCCGCGCCTCTTCGGCCTGGTCGGAACTGTTCTCGAGCTCGGTGCGCTGGTCCTCGAGACGCTGCTTCTCGTCCTCGAGCCGCTGGGTGCGGTTGTCGAGTTCGTCGAGGATGCGGACCAGGTCCTCCTGGCGGGCGCCGCGCAGCGCGCTCTCGTCGCTGTTGGACCGGACCTGGATGGCCAGACCGAGCCCCAGGACGAACAGCAGTACCGCGACGATCAGTTGGGCTCGCGTGACCCGCGGCGGCCACACCGCCGCGGCCAGCCGCTGCCGGCCGGTGAGCGGCCCGTCGTCCGACGGTCCTGGCTGCTGCGTGTGGAGCTCCTGTGCGTCGGACTCCCGCGTACCGGCGGCCGGCTGCGCCTCCGGCAGGGGCTGTGCCTGCCGCGGCTCGTCCTTCGGATTCTCTTCGCTGTTCATGCGGTCACGCCCGGAAGACGTGCCTGCGGATGGCCGCGGCGTTGGAGAAGATCCGGATACCGAGAACGACGACCACACCGGTGGACAACTGCGCGCCGACACCCAGCTTGTCCCCCAGGAACACGATCAGCGCGGCCACCACGACGTTCGACAGGAACGAGACGACGAAGACCTTGTCGACGAAGATCCCGTCGAGCATGGCCCGCAGGCCGCCGAAGACGGCGTCGAGTGCGGCGACGACCGCGATGGGCAGGTAGGGCTCGACCACCGCCGGCACCTCGGGCCGGACCAACAGGCCGACCACGACTCCCACGACGAGGCCCAGTACGGCGATCACGTTGTGCCCTTCTCTGTTTCGGCCGTGCCCGGTCCGTCGCCCTGCCCGGCGCCGGCCGTCTCCGGCTCTGCTGTTCGTACGATCAAGCTCGGGGCCGCGGGCAGCGTCACCGTCTGCTCGGCGGAGAGGGTGGTACGGATCCCGAAGTCCTCTTTGAGAGCCTGCAGATAGAGCCCGTCGGCGCTCCCCTGGAAGGCGCTGCGGAGCCTGCTCCCGTCCCCCACCGCGAGCACCGTGTACGGCGGCACCAGCGGCCTGTTGTCGACCAGTATGGCGTCGCCGGCCGCGCGGATCGCCGACAGGGCCGTCAGCCGCTGCCCGTTGATCGAGATCGCCTCTGCGCCCGACTCCCAGAGCCCGTTGACGACTCGCTGCATGTCCCGGTCGCGGACCCGGCCGGTGTCCGAGAAACCGCTGCTCTCCCGCGGACCCCCGCCGCCCTGATCGGTGTTCTTGGCATCGTCAACGACGAGTTTCACGCCCGGCCCGTGCACCTCGGTGGCCCCCGCGAGCAGGGAGACCGTCGCGCCCTGCTCCCCGCCCGGGGTGTTGAGAGCCTTGCGCTGCCGCTCCTCCACGTCCTTCCGCAGGGCCTCGACTTCCTGTTCCAGGGCGTCGGCGCCGTCGGTCTGCGCGTGGACGCGGTCGATGAGCTCCTCGCGTTCCTTCGCGAGCACGGGTGCCGCGATCTGCGCCTCTGCGGCTCCCAGCGTGACCACGGCGGCCGCGAGCACGAGACCGGCGGCCAGGCCGAGCTTGGCGCGCAGCGTACGGGGAAGCCCGCCTCCCTCGGCCCGGCGGGCCGACGCCTCGGCGTAGCCGTCGTCGAGGCTGTGCTCCATGACATTGGTCAGCAGCGACATGGACGCGTCAGGGCGCGCGGGCGGTGTGCCTGTGCTCCGAACGGGGGGCTGCTCCGACATGCCGCACATCGTCGCACGTCGCAGCCCCTACCGCCGAATGGCCCCACCGGTGCGCCGAGGGGGCGCCCGCAGGCGCCCCCTCGGTCGACCGGACTCCCGGTCAGTGACCTGCGCTGTCCACGACCGACGACCATTCGTCGAGCAGCGCCTGGGCCGACGCGTCGTCGGGACCTTCCGCCCACAGATGGGTGACGGCCTCCGACGGGTCAGGCAGCACCATCACCCACCGGCCGTCCGTCTCGACGACCCGCACACCGTCGGTGGTGTCCACGTGCCGGTCGCCCGCGGCCTCCACCACCCGCCGCATCACGAGCCCCTTCACGGCCCACGGGGTCGCGAGGTCCCGCTTGAGCACATGGGCCCGCGGGATCCGGGCGTCGATCTGGCTCAGCGTGAGCTGCGTACGGGCGACCAGACCGACGAGCCGTACGAACGCGGCCGTGCCGTCGAAGACGCTGCTGAACTCCGGCACGATGAAGCCGCCACGGCCGTCGCCGCCGAAGATCGTGGTCTCCTCCCGGCCCACCCTGGTGAGGTCGTCGGGCGACGTGGTCGTCCACTCCACCTGCGTGCCGTGGTAGGCGGCCACCTGCTCGGCGATCCTCGTCGTCGTCACCGGCAGCGCCACGCTGCCGCTGCGCCGCTCCGCCGCGACCAGGTCCAGCAGGACCAGCAGCGCACGGTCGTCCTCCACGATCCGCCCGCGCTCGTCGACGAGGGAGAGCCGCTCGCCGACCGGGTCGAAGCGGACGCCGAAGGCCGCACGCGCGGAGGCGACGATCTCCCCGAGCCGGACCAGACCGGACCTCCGGGTGTCGGCGGTCTCCGTCGGCCGCGACTCGTCGAGGCCGGGATTGATCGTCAGGGAGTCGACCCCGAGACGCCCGAGAAGGCTCGGCAGCACCAGACCGGCGCTGCCGTTGGACGCGTCGATGACGACCTTGAGCCCCGCCTCCGCGATTCCCGTGGTGTCCACATTGCGCAGCAGGGAGCCCGTGTACGAGTCGAAGACGCTGGACGGGAAGTGCAGGTCACCGATCTCGCCCGGGAACGCCCGGCGGTACTCCTGGCGCGCGTACACCCGGTCCAGCTTGCGCTGCCCGGCCTGCGACAGGTCCGCTCCCCGCTCGTCGAAGAACATGATGTCCACGGAGTCGGGCACACCCGGTGACGTACGGATCATGATGCCGCCCGCACTGCCTCTGGCCGTCTGCTGACGGGCCACGGGCAGCGGCACGTTCTCCAGGTCGCGCACGTCGATGGCGCTGGCCTGCAGCGCCGAGATCACCGCCCGCTTCAGGGCCCGCGCACCACGCGAGTGGTCACGTGCCGTGGTGACCGTGGCGCCCTTCTTCAGGGTGGTGGCGTACGCGCCGGCCAGGCGCACCACGACCTCGGGAGTGATCTCCACATTGAGGATTCCGGAGACACCTCTGGCGCCGAAGAGATGCGCCTGCCCCCGGGACTCCCAGATCACCGACGTGTTCACGAACGCGCCGGCCTCGACGGTCTTGAACGGGTACACGCGGACGTTGCCCTGGACGATCGATTCCTCACCGACCAGGCACTCGTCACCGATGACCGCGCCGTCCTCGATGCGCGCGGCTCTCATGATGTCGGTGTTCTTGCCGATGACGCAGCCGCGCAGATTGCTCTGCGGCCCGATGTAGACGTTGTCGTGGACGACCGCCTTGTGGAGGAAGGCGCCGCTCTTGACGACCACGTTGGATCCGACGACCGTGTGCTCGCGGATCTCCACGTCGGCCTCGACCTTGGCGTAGTCGCCGATGTAGAGCGGGCCGCGCAGAACGGCGTCGGGGTGGACCTCCGCCCCTTCGGCGACCCACACTCCGGGCGAAATCTCGAACCCGTCGAGCTCGACGTCCACCTTCCGCTCCAGGACGTCGGCCTGGGCCTTGACGTAGCTTTCGTGGGTGCCGACGTCCTCCCAGTAGCCCTCGGCGACATAGCCGTAGATCGGCTTGCCTTCCTTCATGAGCTGCGGGAACACATCACCGGACCAGTCCACTGGCACATCGGCCTCGACGTAGTCGAAGACCTCGGGCTCCATGACGTAGATGCCGGTGTTGACGGTGTCGGAGAAGACCTGCCCCCAGGTCGGCTTCTCGAGGAAGCGCTCGACCTTTCCTTCTTCGTCGACGATCGTGATGCCGAATTCGAGTGGATTCGGAACGCGTGTGAGGCAGACCGTGACCAGCGCGCCCTTTTCCTTGTGGAAAGAGATGAGGTCGGTCAGGTCGAAGTCGGTGAGGGCGTCACCGGAAATCACGAGGAACGCGTCGTCCTTGAGCGCTTCCTCCGCGTTCTTCACACTGCCGGCAGTTCCGAGTGGTTTCTCCTCGTGGGCGTAGGTGAGCTCCATTCCGAGCTCTTCGCCGTCGCCGAAGTAGTTCTTCACCAGCGAGGCGAGAAATTGCACGGTGACAACGGTCTCGGTGAGCCCGTGCCGCTTGAGCAGCCTCAGCACATGCTCCATGATCGGCCGGTTCGCCACCGGAAGAAGCGGCTTGGGCATGCTCGAGGTCATGGGGCGAAGTCGTGTACCTTCGCCGCCAGCCATCACGACGGCCTTCATGTCGGAAGCGTCCTCCTTGAAGAGACGACGGTCAGCCGACTTCACCCGTCCAAAGTGCCCACTGGTGACGTGTGGTGACACGCGCGGCCGGCAACGCTGCGCGCTACCACACCGACGAGTTCAATCGGCCATTGTGTCCGCTTTGACGAGACGGCGGACCTGGACCACATAGAGGATCCCTGCCCACCAATAGAGAGTTGTACCCCATCCTGCGAACGCCCATCCGAAAATCGCCGCGAGTGACGCAAGCCACCCTGTCCCGTCACTCAGGAGCAGCAGGGGGAACGCATACATGAGGTTGAAGGTGGCGGCCTTGCCCAGGAAGTTCACCTGCGGCGGCGGATAGCCGTGCCGGCGGAGGATTCCCACCATCACGAGCAGCATCAGCTCGCGCGCCAAAAGGGCCGCGGTCAGCCAGAGTGGCAGAATCTCCCGCCAGGTCAGTCCGACGAGAGTGGAGAGGATGTAGAGCCGGTCCGCAGCCGGGTCGAGGATGCGCCCCAGGCGGCTGATCTGGTTCCATCGCCGGGCGAGTTTGCCGTCGAGATAGTCACTGATGCCGCTCAGCATCAGAACCAGCAATGCCCAGCCGTCGCTCTGGGGGCCGCCGAACACGGGGCGGAGAATCAGCCACAGGAAGAGCGGCACGCCGACGAGACGCGCCATGCTGAGGATGTTGGGGATGGTGAGTACCCGGTCCGTCTGAACGCGGGTCTCCTGGACCTCCACCCGGGGGCCTCCTGTGGGAAACGTGCCGACTATGCCCCCTGACCCTACCTGGCCACGGCGCCGACCGGTGCGGGGGGTGTGTGCCGGGTGCACCGGGTCGTGAATGGGTCTTGAACGCAGGAAAGCCCCGCACCAGAGGTGCGGGGCCTTCCCACAATAATTGTTCGGCGGCGTCCTACTCTCCCACAGGGTCCCCCCTGCAGTAC
>NZ_JBSFUW010000043.1:0-57986 GCF_053591995.1 Streptomyces sp. NPDC002835
ACTCCTCCGGATAAGGCTTGGGCACAGCGACATCCTTCCCACCCGCCCCACAGGGCAAGCCAGTTCAGATGTCACCCGATCGTGCGGCAGACCCGAACGGTTCAAAGAGTTCTACGAGCGGATGCAGGAGAACGGCAGCTCGGCCGGGACCGCTCACCACGCTCATCGGACCGCCCGCGTCGCGCTGAGTGAGGCAGTGAGACGTGGTCACGTCATGAAGAACGTCGCTGAGATCGCCAAGGCCCCGCGGCTCGAAGAGGAGGAGATCGAGCCGTACACGATCGAGGAGATTCAGAGTCTCCTGCTGGAGGCTTCGAAGCGTCGCAACAGTGCTCGCTGGGTCATCGCTCTGGCACTCGGCTTGCGTCAGGGCGAAGCGCTCGGGCTGATGTGGGAAGACGTCTACCTGGACGCCGGATACATCCGCATCCGGAAGAACCGTCTGCGGCTGAAGTACGAACACGGCTGCGGTGACACTTGCGGCCGAGCCCGGCTACTGCCCGAAGCGCAGGCAGGTCCGCCGGGAGCACAAGAACACCAAGTCCCGCGCCGGCCGCCGCACCATCGGTCTTCCGGACCCGCTCATCAAGCTTCTGCACAAGCGCCGGGAGGAGCAGGACCGGGAGCGGAAAGAAGCGGGGGCGGACTGGGAGGACAAGGGATATGTGTTCGCTCAGCCGACCGGCGGACCTCTCATCCCGAACACGGACTACCACCATTGGAAGCAGCTGCTCGAAGACGCGGGCGTACGAGACGGGCGGCTCCATGACGCACGCCACACCGCTGGAACCGTACTGCTCTTGCTCGGAGTCCCCGATGTAGTGGTGGACGCGATCATGGGATGGGAGCCTGGCGGATCGGCACGGATGCGAGCTAGCTGCATGCACGTCACCGGGCCGCTCTTGAGGAAGGTCGCCAAACAGGTCGGTGACGCACTTGGGGGCGCGGCCGACGGTCCCTCCGAGGGCGCCACAGACCCGAACTGAGACGGAAACCGAGACGGACAACGACGAAGGGCCCCACCGCGAGCGGTGGGGCCCTTCGACATCGTGCCCGGTGAGGCACTGGCGGAGGATACGAGATTCGAACTCGTGAGGGGTTGCCCCCAACACGCTTTCCAAGCGTGCGCCCTAGGCCACTAGGCGAATCCTCCGCCGCAAACAATACAAGACGTTGAGGAGTGCTCGCGAACCTGTTCGCGATCTCTGTCCGGGGAGGCCGGACATCCCGCCCCTGGCGGTTCGACCACCCCTGTGTATCGGGTAACCTGGGCTCAGCCCCTCACGTGGCGCTATCTGACTGAACTCCCCCAGGGCCGGAAGGCAGCAAGGGTAGGTCGGCTCTGGCGGGTGCGTGAGGGGCGCTTGCGTCTGCGGGGGCGGCGGGGAGTACGGGGCGGGTCCGGTTGTCGGTGGGCCCCGATAACCTCGTAGGTGTGTCGTCCCTTGCGCTGTACCGCCGCTACCGCCCCGAGTCGTTCGCAGAGGTCATCGGTCAGGAGCATGTCACTGACCCGCTCCAGCAGGCCCTGCGGAACAACCGGGTCAATCACGCGTACCTGTTCAGCGGGCCGCGGGGCTGTGGCAAGACGACCAGTGCCCGCATCCTCGCCCGCTGTCTGAACTGCGAGAAGGGGCCGACGCCGACGCCCTGCGGGGAGTGCCAGTCCTGCCGTGACCTGGCGCGCAACGGGCCCGGCTCGATCGACGTCATCGAGATCGACGCCGCCTCGCACGGTGGTGTGGACGACGCCCGTGAGCTGCGCGAGAAGGCGTTCTTCGGGCCGGCGAGCAGTCGTTACAAGATCTACATCATCGACGAGGCCCACATGGTCACCTCGGCGGGCTTCAACGCCCTGCTGAAGGTGGTCGAGGAGCCGCCGGAGCATCTGAAGTTCATCTTCGCGACCACCGAGCCCGAGAAGGTCATCGGGACGATCCGGTCGAGGACGCACCACTACCCGTTCCGTCTGGTGCCGCCCGGCACCCTGAGGGAGTACCTGGGCCTCGTGTGCGGCCAGGAGGGCATCCCCATCGAGGACGGCGTACTGCCGCTGGTCGTCCGGGCGGGCGCCGGTTCCGTGCGTGACTCCATGTCCGTCATGGACCAACTGCTCGCCGGCGCCGCCGACGACGGTGTGACGTATGCCATGGCGACGGCTCTGCTCGGCTACACGGACAGCTCGCTCCTCGACTCCGTCGTGGACGCCTTCGCGGCGGGCGACGGGGCCGCGGCCTTCGAGATCGTCGACCGCGTCATCGAGGGCGGCAACGATCCGCGCCGGTTCGTCGCCGACCTGCTGGAGCGGCTGCGCGACCTGGTGATCCTCGCCGCCGTCCCGGACGCCGCCGCCAAGGGGCTGATCGACGCTCCGGCGGACGTGGTCGAGCGGATGCAGGCCCAGGCCTCGGTCTTCGGCGCCGCCGAGCTCAGCCGGGCCGCCGATCTGGTCAACACAGGGCTGACCGAGATGCGCGGAGCCACGTCGCCGCGCCTCCAGCTGGAACTGATCTGCGCCCGGGTGCTGCTGCCCGCGGCGTTCGACGACGAGCGGTCGGTGCAGGCCAGGCTGGACCGTTTGGAGCGCGGGGCGTCGTTCTCGGCCGGTGGGCAGGGGCCCGCGGTGGGGTACGTACCGGGGCCGGACGTCCAGGCGCACGCGCCGGCGCCTCCCGGCGGCGGGCCGGCCGCCGCCCGTGCCGCGGTGCGCGGAGAGGCATCGCAGCCCGGCCCCGCCCAGCCCCCGGCCGCGCCGCCCGCCCCGGCGGCTCCCGCGCCCACAGCGCCCGCGCCCGCCCCGGCGGCTCCCGCCTCCACAGAGCCCGCGCCCGCCGCGGCACCCGCGCCTGCGGCGCCGCCCGCACCGCAGCCACCAGCAGACCAGCCGCAGTCCCAACCGCCCGCCGCGGCCCGCCCCGGCGCCTGGCCCGGGACCGCCGCGCCCGGCGGAGCTGCCGGGCCCGCCGAGCCGGCGCGTCGGCCCGGCGGCTGGCCCACGGCCTCCACGCCCGGCCAGGGCGCGCCCCAGCCCGCTCCTGCCGCGCCGACTCCTGCCCCGGCCACGCCCGCCCCGGCCGCTCCCGCTCCGGGGCCTGGCCCCGCCCCCGGCATGGCGCAGGGCGCCGGCCAGGTACGGAACATGTGGCCCGAGATCCTTGAGGCGGTGAAGAACCGCCGCCGCTTCACCTGGATCCTGCTCAGCCAGAACGCGCAGGTGGCCGGCTTCGACGGGACGACCCTCCAGCTCGGCTTCATCAACGCCGGTGCCCGGGACACGTTCGGCAGCAGCGGCAGTGAGGACGTCCTGAAGCAGGCGCTCGCCGAGCAGTTCAACGTGCAGTGGAAGGTCGAGGCGATCATCGACCCGTCCGGTGGTTCCGCCGGACCCGGCGGCACCGCCCCGACCCCCACGTCGGGCCCCGGCAGCTACGGAAGCCAGCCCGCTGCCGGCCAGGGCGGCTACGGCCAGAACCGGCCGCAGCCCGCCTCCCCGGCGCCCGCTCCCGCGGCCCCGCCGGCGCCGCGTCCCGCCCAGCCCGCGTCCCAGCCGTCCCACCAGTCGGCCGCCGCCCCGGCCGACACCGCCGCGGGGTCGCAGAACGGGGCGGAGCCGCCCCGGCCCCCGGAGGCGTACGCGCCGCCCCCGGTGTCGCTCGAGGACGACGTGCCAGAGGCCGACGACCCGGACATGGTCGACTCCGCGCTCTCCGGTCACGACCTGATCGTGCGCGAGCTCGGGGCCACGGTGGTGGAGGAATATACGAACGAGTAGCGGGCCGCTCCTCGGAGGCCCGGACGAGACTCCGGCGCGTCGGCGGTTAGGCTGGCTGCCGTGAAGGTCCTCGTCATCGGCGGCGGCGCCCGCGAACACGCCCTGTGCCGCTCTCTGTCCCTCGATCCCGACGTCACCGCTCTGCACTGCGCGCCCGGAAACGCCGGCATCGCGGAGGTCGCCGAGCTGCACCCGGTCGACCAGCTGGATGGTGCTGCCGTCGCGGAGCTGGCCACCGGGATCGGCGCCGGGCTCGTCGTCGTCGGCCCAGAGGCGCCGCTGGTCGCCGGTGTCGCCGACGCCGTGCGCCGGGCCGGCATCCCCTGCTTCGGCCCCTCGGCCGAGGCCGCGCAGCTGGAGGGCTCGAAGGCCTTCGCCAAGGACGTGATGGCGGCCGCCGGAGTCCCCACGGCCCGCGCCTACGTCTGCACGACGGCCGAGGAGATCGACGAGGCACTGGACGCCTTCGGCGCCCCTTACGTCGTCAAGGACGACGGTCTCGCGGCCGGCAAGGGCGTCGTCGTCACGGACGACGTCGCGGCCGCGCGTGAACACGCGCTGGCCTGCGACCGGGTCGTGATCGAGGAGTTCCTCGACGGTCCCGAGGTGTCCCTGTTCGCCATCACCGACGGCGAGACGGTCCTCCCGCTTCAGCCCGCGCAGGACTTCAAGCGCGCCCTGGACGACGACAAGGGCCCCAACACGGGCGGCATGGGCGCCTACTCGCCGCTGCCGTGGGCCGACCCCAAGCTGGTCGACGAGGTCATGGCGAGCGTGCTCCAGCCGACCGTCGACGAGCTGCGCCGCCGCGGAACGCCCTTCTCCGGACTGCTGTACGCGGGCCTCGCGATCACCTCGCGCGGTGTGCGGGTCATCGAGTTCAACGCCCGCTTCGGCGACCCCGAGACCCAGGTGGTCCTGGCCCGGCTCAAGACCCCGCTGTCGAGCGTCCTGCTCAACGCGGCGAAGGGCACGCTGGACGCCGAGCCTCCGCTCAACTGGCGCGACGACGCGGCCGTGACCGTGGTGATCGCCTCGCACAACTACCCCGGCACCCCCCGCACCGGTGACCCGATCGAGGGCCTGGACGCCGTCGCGGCCGAGGACGCGCCGCACGCGTACGTCCTGCACGCCGGTACCAAGCGGGACGGTGACGCGGTCGTGAGCGCGGGCGGCCGGGTGCTGTCGGTCACGGCGACCGGCGAGGACCTCGTCGAGGCCCGCGAGCGCGCGTACCGGGCCGTGGACCGGATCCGTCTCGACGGCTCCCAGCACCGCACGGACATCGCACGCAAGGCCGCGGAGGCCTGACCCACCCGGCCAGGACCGGGGCCCGACCGGGTCTGACCGAAGCGCGCCGAGCAGAAGCAGGAGCGCTCCCGAGAAGTGCCCGCGCGGCCTCTCGAGTGTGGTTTCGACGCCCGCCCCGACATTCCGTCCGGGCGGGCGTTCCTTTGCCCAAAGCCATTCCATCGAGTGACGGGTGCCCCAACCGGATGACGGCCGTGAAAGCCCCAACTAGGGTGCGGCGCAAGCATTCCGGCACTTGGCCCACCGGCATTGCGATGTCAGTGGGCGGTGCCACAGTGGGGGAGTGACCAACACCGTCGCAGGGCAGAGGGGGTGAGTTCCGGTCGTGTCCGATACCGGTATCGGAGAGTCGATGGGCGCCAGGGGCGCGCGAGCCATGGCGTTTGCGGTGCTGCGGGCCCGCAGCAGGGCGGTCGCCGTGGCGCTCCTCCCGGCGGCCGTCGCCGTCGTCCTGTTCGCCGGTGGCGCGGCGGGTCACATGAAGGGCGGCGGCTGGGACGTCGCCCGCTGGGTCGTGTCGGTCTGCGCCCTGATCGTGCTGGTGACCGCCGCCGTCGTCACCGCGGTCATCGTGCGGGCCTCCCCGGCGCTCAGCCCGACCGTGGAACTGCCGGAGCGCTCCGCCCCTGACCTCTACCGGCTGGTGCGGGACCTGGCGGAGCGCCTCGAGGTGCCCGCGCCGTCCGCCCTGGCGCTCACCCCTGACTGCGACAGCTGGCTCGAGGACCGGTCGCATCCGGCGCACTCGATATCGGGAGCCCGGCGGCGTACGGAAGAGGCGCCGGTGCTGGTGATCGGATCGCCGTTCCTGTGGTGGATGCGGGTGGCGGAGCTGCGGGCGGTGCTCGCGCCGGTCGTCGCCGGCACCGGATCGGCCGCCGATCCCGACATAGCCGCCGCCCGCCGTTACGTACGGGGGCTGGACGCGGCGGTGGCCGATGCCGCCCGCCCCGGCCGGGGGTTCGTCGGAAGGGTGCTGGCCGGCTTCTTCGGCAGAGCCGCGCGGCTGCTGCTGCGCGCCTGCCAGGAGCAGGCGGCGGGGATGGAGCGCTGGGTCGCGGTCGCCGCCTCGGAGCGCGCAAAGGCCGTGGACCACGGGCTGCGGATCGTCGCCCAGGAGCAGGTCGGCCTGGCGTACGCGGGCTGGGACCGGCTGCTGACCAGGGTGGCGCTGCCCGCGTGGCGGATGGGCCGCTGGCCGTCACGGCTGGACGCGGGTGTCGTGTCGGCGCTGACGGAGCTGTCGCGCCGTGACCGCCTGGCGGAGGGCTTCACCTCGCGGCTGGGCGAGCGCCCCGCCTGTGACCTGCTGGAGGAGCCGGGGGTGGTGGACGAGGCGGCGTCGCTGCTGGCCGCGCGGCTCTTCCACGGCGGTCCCGCCGGGCCGGGCCCCGACTGGGCGCCGGTCGACTGGCAGCAGTATCCGGAGGAGGTCGTCGACCGGAAGTGGCGTACGGAGGCGGCCCGTATCCACCGGGTCCTCGACGAACTGGGCGTCCCCCCGTCGAGGGGTCCGCAGGGCCCGACGCTGGC
The DNA here is from genome assembly GCF_053591995.1 of Streptomyces sp. NPDC002835. Classification (NCBI taxonomy): domain Bacteria; kingdom Bacillati; phylum Actinomycetota; class Actinomycetes; order Kitasatosporales; family Streptomycetaceae; genus Streptomyces; species Streptomyces sp. NPDC002835. Next base: position 6,617 of record NZ_JBSFUW010000043.1, read on the forward strand.
GCGGGTCATCGACCATCTCTCGGCACGGCCGGGCGGCGAGGCGAGCGACGCGCTGGCCGCCGTGCTGACGGCCCGGATGGCACGCGAGGAGGCGGCTGGCGAGCCCGCCCCGGCCGCCGACCCGGTGGCGGACGGTTCCGAGGGCGCCCTGGCGCTCTGGGGCGGCGGCGATCCGCTGCCGCTGATGCCGCTCCAGCCGCCCCGCACCGGCCGTGAGCTGCTCGCCGACCATGTCGTCGCGATGGTGTGCTGCACCGCGGTCGACACGGTGGGCGCGGTACCCGGCCTGGACTGGCTGGACGGCCCGGCCCTGATGGTCGACGGCGAGCGCCTGGGGGACCTGGCGTCGCCGGTGCTGAGCCTGGTGGAGGAGGGTGACGCGCAGCCGCTTCGGGTGTGGCTCGGTTCCCTCGGAGTGCGCCCGGAGAAGCCGGTCCGCCTCGTCTGAATTACGGGTGGTGCGCCCGAGGCGGCGTTCCGCCCGTGATCGCGGGGGCGGTCGGCCCCGGAGCCCGATGCGGAACGATCTCTTCCATCTATCGCCTCCTTGTCGTCAATTCGCGACGAACGGTGACGGACTGCTTGCGTAATGTGATGTGCTGGAGACCGGCGCTGAACAGGTCGGCGCCAGCGCGGTTGTCACAGAGGCACCGAGGGAGGGGGCAGGCATGGGGGCGGACCAGATCCGGCGATGGGAGTCGGGTGCCCTGGCGCACGCCGTCTCCGACCCCTTCGGTCAGGGCCCGCTGCCCTGGCTGCGCGGCAGCGAGCAGTACTTCGACGACACCGGCCAGGTCGTCCCCTGGTACGCCGACCCCGGCCTGGCCGGGGGCGGTTCCGGCGGCCCCCGCACCGCGGACGACGTGCGCCGCCAGATCAAAGGGTTCGCCGGCCCGGGCGCGGCGGCCCCCGGCGAGGCGATCGACTTCCACATCACCGTGGACCCGCCGCAGCAGTTCTCCGTCGACATCTACCGCATCGGCCACTACGGAGGGCACGGGGCCGCCAAGATCACCACGAGCCCCCGGCTCGCCGGGATCGTCCAGCCGCCCCCGCTCACCGCCGACCGCACGGTCTCCTGCCATCACTGGTGGCTCTCGTGGCGGCTGCAGATCCCGTCCTACTGGTCGGTCGGCGCGTACGTCGCCGTGCTGACCACCCTCGACGGATACCGCTCCCACATCCCGTTCACGGTCCGCGACGACCATCCCGCGGACCTTCTTCTCCTGCTGCCCGACATCACCTGGCAGGCCTACAACCTCTACCCCGAGGACGGCGGCACCGGCGCGAGTCTCTACCACGCCTGGGACGAGGACGGCAGGCTGCTGGGCGAGGAGGACGCCGCCACCACGGTCTCCTTCGACCGCCCGTACGCGGGCGCGGGCCTCCCCCTCCATGTGGGCCACGCCTACGACTTCGTCCGCTGGGCCGAGCGGTACGGCTACGACCTCGCCTACGCCGACGCCCGCGATCTGCACGCGGGCCGCATCGACCCGGCGCGCTACCGGGGCCTGGTCTTCCCGGGCCACGACGAGTACTGGTCGGCGCCCATGCGCCGCGCCGCGGAGCTGGCCCGCGACCAGGGGACCTCGCTGGTGTTCCTCTCCGCGAACACCCTGTACTGGCAGGTCGAGCTCGGCCCCTCGGCCTCCGGGGCGCCCGACCGGCTGCTGACCTGCCGAAAACGTCGCGGCCCCGGCAGGCCCGCCCTGTGGCGTGAGGTGGACCGGGCGGAGCAGCAGCTGCTGGGCATCCAGTACGCGGGCCGCGTCCCGGAACCGTCCCCGCTGGTCGTACGGAACGCGGACCACTGGCTGTGGGACTCCACCGGGGCCGGCGAGGGCGACGAGCTGCCCGGCCTGGTCGCCGGCGAGGCCGACCGGTACTTCCCGCGCACCGCGCTGCCCGAGCACGAGGGCCGCATTCTGCTCGCCCACTCCCCCTACCGGGACGGTGACGGAGCAGTCCGCCACCAGGAGACGTCCCTGTACCGCGCTCCCTCGGGTGCGCTGGTCTTCGCGTCGGGCACGTTCGCCTGGTCGCCCGCGCTGGACCGGCCCGGCCATGTCGACGCCCGCATCCAGCGCGCCACCGCCAATCTGCTGGACCGCATCTGCAAGCGCGACTGAGCGGCCGGCCGACGACAGGACCGGGCAGGTGCCGGGCGGGCACGGGCTCGTCACCGGCCCTCGACCCCTGATCGGGTGGCCTCTGCCCGCGTACGGGACAATCAGAGCTGTTGTTCACAGCCACGGGAGGAACCGTGTCCGGATTCGTCGAAAAACCCGAGCCGTTGCAGGTGCCCGGTCTGGTGCATCTGCACACCGGCAAGGTGCGCGACCTGTACCAGAACGAGGCGGGCGACCTCGTGATGGTCGCCAGCGACCGCATGTCGGCGTACGACTGGGTGCTCCCCACGGAGATCCCCGACAAGGGCCGGGTCCTGACCCAGCTCTCCCTGTGGTGGTTCGAGCGCCTGCAGGACCTGATCGGCAACCACGTCATCTCCACCGACGTGCCCGACGGGGCGCCCGCCGACTGGGCCGGGCGCACCATGGTGTGCAAGTCGCTGCGCATGATCCCGGTCGAGTGCGTGGCCCGTGGCTATCTCACCGGTTCCGGGCTCGCCGAGTACAAGGAGTCCCGCACGGTGTGCGGTCTGGCGCTGCCTGAGGGGCTGAGCGACGGCTCCGAGCTGCCCGCCCCGATCTTCACGCCCGCCACCAAGGCGGCCGTCGGCGAGCACGACGAGAACGTCAGCTACGAGGAGGTCGCCCGCCAGGTCGGTGCGGAGACCGCCGCCCAGCTGCGCCAGTCGACCCTCGCGGTCTACTCCCGGGCCCGCGACATCGCGCGCGGCCGGGGCATCATCCTGGCCGACACCAAGTTCGAGTTCGGCTTCGACGGCGACGAGCTGATCATCGCCGACGAGGTGCTCACCCCGGACTCGTCCCGGTTCTGGCCGGCCGCGAGCTGGGAGCCGGGCCGCGCCCAGCCGTCGTACGACAAGCAGTTCGTACGCGACTGGCTGACGTCCCCCGAATCCGGCTGGGACCGCACGAGCGAGCAGCCGCCGCCCGCCCTGCCCGAGGAGATCGTGGCGGCGACGCGCGCCAAGTACGTGGAGGCGTACGAGCTCCTGACCGGCACCGCCTGGCAGTAGCGGTAGGTCCGGCGGACACGTCCCGCGTCCGCCGGATCCGCCCCGGCCGCACACGAAGCGGCTCACGACACGGCACAACGAAGAAGCCCCCGGCGAGATCGCCGGGGGCTTCACACTGAGCGGACGACGAGATTCGAACTCGCGACCCTCACCTTGGCAAGGTGATGCTCTACCAACTGAGCCACGTCCGCATGCGCCGTAGCGCGGAAACCACTATACCCAACCTCGGCGGCGGGTGAGCCGCACCCGGCGAAAGCCGGCCCTGGGGCAGCGAGGCCCGCCCCGGGTCCTGTCGCCGCGAGGTCCAGTACCTCGGCCTCCCTCACGGCCAAAAGGCCGCTACCGGCCGAGATCGCGTCGGACGCCAACTCCCGGTCCACGCCACGGTTTTCCGCCTGCACGGTGTGGAGGGTCCCGGCGAGCCGCTGGGCGCTCACGGTATGTCCGGGCAGGTCGCGGCTGGTCACGATCAGGGTCCGGCGACCGGGCATTTCGTCCGCAGGGCTGTGGTCACTGTCACACCGCCCGTGCGGGGTATCCGCGTCCTTCACGTTTGCGGGAAGGCCGCGGCGGCGGATAACCGGCGAGGTCACGGCCTCGATCACGTACTCATCGCCCAGGCGAAAGGGCGCGGACAGCGCGCGCTGGCATCTTCAGCGACGACAAATGTCCGGGAACGACGAAGGCCCCGGTCGTATCGACCAGGGCCTTCGATCTTGAGCGGACGACGAGATTCGAACTCGCGACCCTCACCTTGGCAAGGTGATGCTCTACCAACTGAGCCACGTCCGCATTGCTGCCGCTCAGCTCTCACTGGGCGGTGCGAACACCACTGTACCTGATCCACATCGGTGGACGGTAATAGTGATGCAGAGCGGGTGACAGGAATTGCACACTGCGCCTTCCCCCTGGAAGGGGGATGTTCTACTACTGAACTACACCCGCACGCTGCCCGGGGCGGCCTTTCGGCTTGCCCTTCGGCGTGCTCCAGACTGTAGCCGATCACCAGGGGTGGAGTGCAACTCCGTTCGGCCCCGGCGCGCCCGCGCGTGGCGCGGGCGGCTCAACTGGCCTCGCGGAACGCCTCGTAGACGCGCTTGGGGATGCGGCCGCGGGCCGGGACGTCCATCTTGTTGGACTGGGCCCAGGCCCGGACCGCCGCCGGCGCGGCCTCCACCGAGGTGTGCCGGTAGGTCACGGCGCGGGACTTGTCGCGCTTGCCGCCGGTCACCTGCCTGCGGGCGGCGGCCGTGTACGGTGCCAGGGCCTTGCGCAGTTTCTTTGCATTCGAGGGATTGAGGTCGATCTCGTACGACTTACCGTCGAGGCCGAACTCGACCGTTTCCGCCGCTTCTCCGCCGTCGATGTCGTCGGAGAGCGTGACCACCACTCGCTGAGCCACGGATATCGGTCCTTTCCCTGCGGTATCACCGGCCACGGTCAGGTTCTGACGTGCGGTGATACCGGCTATTCGGCCGTCGAGGAGCAATCCTGCTTTCCTCTGTATTCCTTTGTACAGCGGTCGGTGGCGCATTGTGAAGCCCTGGCAATTACCTCCGCGTGTCCTTCGCTTTGGCGACCCTGATTCTTAACGTCGTTTTTCTTGGGTGACGTCCGCATATCTACCCGCGTAGATTTTCCAGCCGGGTACGCTGAGGGAACCGCCCTCGCAACACACCACCGGGAGTGCCCGTGGCTCGCGTCGTAGTCGACGTCATGCTCAAGCCCGAGATCCTCGACCCCCAGGGACAGGCGGTGCAGCGTGCACTGCCGCGTCTGGGATTCGCCGGGATCGCGGACGTCCGTCAGGGAAAGCGCTTCGAACTGGAGGTGGACGGGCCGGTCGACGAGGCCGCCCTCGCCCGCATCCATGAGATGGCTGAAACGTTCCTCGCCAACACCGTCATCGAGGACTTCGTCGTGAAGGTGGAGTCGTGACCTCTCGTATCGGAGTCGTCACCTTCCCCGGAACGCTCGACGACCGGGACGCCCTGCGCGCCGCCCGTCTCGCCGGCGCGGAGCCCGTTCCGCTGTGGCACCGCGACAAGGACCTCCAGCAGGTCGACGCGGTCGTCCTCGCCGGCGGTTTCTCCTACGGCGACTATCTGCGCGCCGGAGCGATCTCCCGGTTCTCGCCGGTGATGGAGACCGTCATAGAGCAGGCCAAGGCGGGCATGCCGGTCCTCGGCATCTGCAACGGCTTCCAGATCCTCACCGAGTCGCATCTGCTGCCGGGCGCGATGCTGCGCAACAACCACCTCCACTTCATCTGCCGCGACCAGAAGCTGCGGGTGGAGAACGCGGACACCGCGTGGACGGCCGACTACGCGTCGGGCCAGGAGATCTCCGTACCGCTGAAGAACATCGACGGCCGTTACGTCGCCGACGAGCACACGCTCGACGAGCTGGAGGCGGAGGGCCGCGTCGCCTTCCGCTACCTCGACGGCAACCCGAACGGTTCGCTGCGCGACATCGCCGGCATCACCAACGCCGCGGGCAACGTGGTCGGCCTGATGCCGCACCCCGAGCACGCCGTGGAGCCGCTGGTCGGTACCGGCCGCACCGACGGGCTCGGATTCTTCACCTCGATCCTGAAGAAGTTGGTCGCAGCATGACGACCGAGCGAAGCGAGGGCACCATCAAGCACAGCCTGGACACCGTCAAGCACGCGACCGGTACCCCGGAGGCGGACCAGCCCTGGAAGGAGCTCGGCCTCAAGGAGGACGAGTACGCGCGCATCCGCGAGATCCTGGGCCGCCGTCCCACCGGCGCCGAGCTCGCGATGTACAGCGTCATGTGGTCCGAGCACTGCTCGTACAAGAGCAGCAAGGTCCATCTGAAGCAGTTCAGCGAGAAGGCCCCCGTCAACGACGCCATGCTCGTCGGCATCGGCGAGAACGCCGGCGTCGTCGACATCGGCCAGGGCTACGCGGTCACCTTCAAGGTGGAGTCGCACAACCACCCCTCGTACATCGAGCCCTACCAGGGCGCGGCCACCGGCGTCGGCGGCATCGTCCGCGACATCCTCGCGATGGGCGCCCGCCCGGTCGCCGTGGTCGACCCGCTGCGCTTCGGCGCCGCCGACCACCCCGACACCAAGCGCGTGCTGCCCGGCGTCGTCGCCGGCATCGGCGGCTACGGCAACTGCCTCGGCCTGCCCAACATCGGCGGCGAGGTCGTCTTCGACTCCTGCTACCAGGGGAACCCGCTGGTCAACGCCGGCTGCATCGGCGTGATGAAGCACGAGGACATCCACCTCGCGAAGGCGTCCGGCCCCGGCAACAAGGTCATCCTGTACGGCGCCCGCACCGGCGGCGACGGCATCGGCGGCGTCTCGGTCCTCGCGTCCGAGACGTTCGAGTCGACCGGCCCGGCCAAGCGGCCCGCCGTCCAGGTCGGCGACCCGTTCCAGGAGAAGCTCCTGATCGAGTGCACCCTTGAGATCTTCAAGGAGAAGCTCGTCGCGGGCATCCAGGACCTCGGCGGCGCGGGCCTGTCCTGCGCCACCTCCGAGCTGGCGAGCGCCGGCTCCGGCGGTATGCGGGTCGAGCTGGACAGCGTTCCGCTGCGCGACGCGACGCTCTCGCCGGAGGAGATCCTCATGAGCGAGTCGCAGGAGCGCATGTGCGCGATCGTCGAGCCGGACAAGGTCGAGCGCTTCCTGGAGATCTGCGAGAAGTGGGACGTCATCGCCACCGTCATCGGTGAGGTGACCGAGGGCGAGCGCCTGGAGATCTTCTGGCACGGCGAGCAGATCGTCGACGTGCCGCCGCGTTCCGTGGCGCACGAGGGCCCGACGTACCACCGTCCGTACGCCCGCCCGTCCTGGCAGGACGCGCTGCAGGCCGACGACGCGAACAAGCTGGCCCGCCCGGGAGACGCGGAGCAGCTGCGCGAGCAGATCCTCAAGCTGGTCGCCTCCCCGAACCAGGCCTCCAAGGCGTGGATCACCGACCAGTACGACCGCTTCGTGCAGGGCAACACCGTGCTCGCCCAGCCCGAGGACGCCGGCATGGTCCGGGTCGACGAGGAGTCGAACCTGGGCGTGGCCATGGCGACCGACGGCAACGGCCGGTACGCCAAGCTCGACCCGTACACGGGTGCGCAGCTCGCGCTGGCCGAGGCGTACCGCAATGTCGCGGCCTCCGGTGCGAAGCCGCTCGCGATCTCGGACTGCCTGAACTTCGGCTCGCCGGAGGACCCGGACGTCATGTGGCAGTTCGCCGAGGCCACCCGCGGTCTCGCGGACGGCTGCCTCCAGCTCGGCACGCCGGTCACCGGCGGCAACGTCTCGCTCTACAACCAGACGGGCGAGAACGCGATCCACCCGACGCCGGTCGTGGCCGTGCTGGGCGTGATCGACGACGTCAACCGCCGTACGCCGATCGCGTTCGCCGAGGAGGGGCAGCTGCTCTACCTGCTCGGTGACACCCGCGAGGAGTTCGGCGGCTCGGCCTGGTCCCAGGTCGTCCACGACCACCTCGGCGGTCTGCCGCCGAAGGTCGACCTGGACCGGGAGAAGCTGCTGGCCGAGATCCTGATCGCGGCCTCCCGCGACGGCATGATCGACGCGGCGCACGACCTGTCCGACGGCGGCCTGATCCAGGCCGTGGTCGAGTCCTGCCTCCGCGGCGGCAAGGGCGCGCGCCTGGTCGTCCCGGACGGTCTCGACGCCTTCACCCTCCTGCTGAGCGAGTCGGCCGGCCGCGCGGTCGTCGCCGTCCCGCGCAGCGAGGAGCTCCGCTTCAGCGACATGTGCGGCGCACGAGGCCTGCCCGCGACCCGTATCGGCGTCGTCGACGGCGAGGCGGTGGAGGTGCAGGGCGAGTTCAGCATCCCGCTGAGCGAGCTGCGCACGGCCCACGAGTCGACGATCCCGGCCCTGCTCGTCTGACGCACCCCTGACGGACCCGACGCACCCCGTCGGACGCCCGTCCCGGAAAGCCCCCGTCCCGGTCCGCCGGGGCGGGGGGCTTCCTCGGTCCGTGTCCGGCGCCGGGAACCCCGTGCCCGGCGGCCCCCGCACCCCGTAGGGTCGGCTCATGCCACCGGCCAGGAAGCGCCTTCGCGCCTACGATCCCGACGTCACGCGTGCCGCCGTTCTCGCCCAGTTCGGGCAGGTGCGGCAGGCGGTGGGCACGCTCAGCGAGGAGCAGTTCACGCTGCCGACGCGGCTCGGTGACTGGACCGTGCGGGAGCTCGCCGCGCACATCGCGATGGTGTCCGGGCTCGTCGCGCGGTATCTGCGGCTGCCGGAGCCGGACCATCAGGACCTGGCGCTGCTCGACTGGCCCTTCGCGACGGTGACGGCGGCCGGGCAGGTGGACGAGGACACCAGGGCGTTCGCCGACGGCGGCTCGGTCGGCGAGCTGTTCGACCGTACGGCCGCGGACCTCGGGGAGCTGCTGCCGGGCGCATCCGCGGAGCGGCTCGTGCCGATGCGGTTCGGCGGGATGCGGCTCGGGGACTTCCTGGTCACCCGCACCGTCGAGCTGATCGTCCACACCGACGACCTGAACGACGCGACCGGGCTGGGCGTCCCGTACGACCGCCGGGCGCTGGCCGCGTGCACCCGGCTGCTCGCCGACGCGCTGGCGGTCAAGGCGCCGGGCGCGTCGACGGAGGTGCGGGTTCCGCCGTTCGCGGTCGTGCAGTGCGTCGAGGGCCCCCGGCACACCCGGGGCACCCCGCCCAACGTGGTCGAGGCCGATCCGCTGACCTGGATCCGGCTGGCCACCGGCCGTACGGGGTGGCGGGACGCGCTGGGGGCGGCGAAGGTCAGCGCGAGTGGGGAGCGGGCCGACCTCGGGGCGCTGCTGCCGATCCTGGGCTGAGCGCACGGGTCCTGCCGCCGCTGAGCCGTACGGGTGAGGCGGCGGAACCGGCCAGGAGGCCGCTCCGTCCCATCGGTATGCGCAACCAGCTGAGCATCTCTGTCACCGCACTGGCCGTCCTCGCGCTCGCCGCCTGCGGCGCGGAGTCCGGTCCGGGGTCCGGGTCCGGCGGCGGGTCCGTGCAGCCGGACGTGCCCGTGACCGGCGTCCACTGGTCCGTCGACAGCCTCACCATCGACGGCAGAAGGACCGCGGCCCCGTCCGGCGCACACGTCGAGATCACCGACAAGGGCCGGGCCCAGGGCAACTACGGGTGCAACCACTTCGGCGCCGATGTGTCGGTCGAGGGCGACACGATCACCGTGCGGCCCGCCGAGATGACCGAGATGGCCTGCGAGGAGAAGGTCCAGAGCTTCGAGGACGCCCTGCGCGCCGCCCTCACCGGCCGGCTGAAGGCGGAGCTGACCGACGGCAGGCTGACCCTCACGACGGAGAAGGGCGACACCATCGCCCTCACCTCGCAGCCGCCCGCGCCGCTGGTGGGCACCAAGTGGGCGGTGAACAGCCTGGTCTCCGGCGGGACGGCGGCGTCACTGCCCGCCGGTGCGGAGGACAAGGCGTTTCTGACCTTCGGCAAGGACGGCTCCGTCCGCGGCAGCCTCGGCTGCAACCGCTTCACCAGCACCGCCGAGATCTCCGAGGACTCGATCACCTTCGGCCGGCTGGCCTCCACCAGGAAGCTGTGCGACGGCCCCGAGATGGACGTCGAGCGGAAACTGGTCAAGGTCCTCGAAGGGACGGCGACGTACGAGCTGAACCACCGCTCCCTGACGCTCACCGGGCCGGACGGCGAAGGCTTCGCCGCGGTCGCCGCGGAGCTCCCCGGCGAGAAGTGACCGTGTGAACTAGCACACGCCCGCACCGGCCGTCCGCGGCGACGCGTTCCGGCCGGACGCGGGGCCGTCTTTGACGCAGGGTGATCAAGCCGATGCGGCCGGGCCGGGGCGTCGAAGCCCTGGCCCGCGCGGGATACGGGCCGTCGTCTTGGATCGTGGACGGTTCACTGGACGGATTTCCGGACGTCCGGGGAGGTCGTACGCACCCCGGCAGGCACCCGTGATCGCGCCCGAAGTGGACCCCGTGCACCCCCGGGGGCCCGGCCGGGCGCTGTCCCCAATTCGGACCAGTGGTCGATCTCGCCTACACTCGGTGGCGTGCCACGTGGTGACGGACGACTCAACCACGACCTGCTCCCCGGTGAGAAGGGCCCTCAGGACGCTTGCGGCGTCTTCGGTGTCTGGGCTCCGGGTGAAGAGGTCGCGAAGCTCACTTACTTCGGGCTCTACGCCCTCCAACATCGAGGCCAGGAATCCGCGGGAATCGCGGTGAGCAACGGCTCCCAGATCCTTGTCTTCAAGGACATGGGCCTGGTCTCCCAGGTCTTCGACGAAACCTCCCTCGGCTCCCTCAAGGGTCATATCGCGGTCGGTCACGCCCGCTACTCGACCACCGGCGCCTCCGTGTGGGAGAACGCGCAGCCGACCTTCCGGGCCACCGCCCACGGCTCCATCGCGCTCGGCCACAACGGAAACCTGGTCAACACGGCGCAGCTCGCCGAGATGGTCGCCGAACTCCCCAAGGAGGACGGCCGGGCCACCCAGGTCGCCGCCACCAACGACACCGATCTGATCACCGCGCTTCTCGCCGGCCAGGTCGACGAGGACGGCAAGCCGCTGACCGTCGAGGAGGCGGCCGCCAAGGTCCTCCCCGAGGTCCGGGGCGCCTTCTCGCTCGTCTTCATGGACGAGGGCACCCTCTACGCGGCCCGCGACCCGCAGGGCATCCGCCCGCTGGTCCTCGGCCGCCTCGACCGCGGCTGGGTCGTCGCGTCGGAGACCGCCGCGCTGGACATCTGCGGCGCCAGCTTCGTCCGCGAGATCGAGCTCGGCGAGCTCATCGCCATCGACGAGAACGGCCTCCGTAGTTCGCGATTCGCAGAAGCGAAGCCCAAGGGCTGTGTCTTCGAGTACGTCTACCTGGCCCGCCCCGACACCGACATCGCCGGCCGGAACGTCTACCTCTCCCGTGTGGAGATGGGCCGCAAGCTGGCCAAGGAGGCCCCGGCCGACGCGGACCTGGTCATAGCGACGCCGGAGTCGGGCACGCCCGCCGCCATCGGCTACGCGGAGGCCAGCGGCATCCCGTATGGCTCCGGCCTGGTGAAGAACGCCTACGTCGGCCGCACCTTCATCCAGCCGTCCCAGACCATCCGCCAGCTGGGAATCCGTCTCAAGCTGAACCCGCTCAAGGAAGTCATCCGGGGCAAGCGGCTGGTCGTCGTGGACGACTCGATCGTCCGCGGCAACACCCAGCGCGCCCTGGTCAAGATGCTCCGCGAGGCCGGCGCCGCCGAGGTCCACATCCGGATCTCGTCCCCGCCGGTGAAGTGGCCCTGCTTCTTCGGCATCGACTTCGCGACCCGCGCCGAGCTCATCGCCAACGGCATGAAGATCGAGGAGATCGGCACCTCGCTCGGCGCCGACTCCCTGGCGTACATCTCCATCGACGGCATGATCGAGGCGACCACCATCGCCAAGCCGAACCTGTGCCGCGCCTGCTTCGACGGCGAGTACCCGATGGACCTGCCCGACCCCGAGCTGCTCGGCAAGCAGCTTCTGGAGACCGAGCTGGCGGGCGGCTCCGACGCCGCCGACGCGCTCCGTCGTCCGTGATCCCCCTGCAGTACGACACGAAAGTTCTCCAGCATGTCTGCTGAATCTTCCGAGCGTGCTCAGCACGCGGACACCGGCGCCAGCTACGCGGCCGCGGGCGTCGACATCGAAGCGGGCGACCGTGCGGTCGAGCTGATGAAGGAGTGGGTGAAGAAGACGAAGCGCCCCGAGGTCGCCGGCCTCGGCGGCCTGGGCGGTTTCGCCGGCCTCTTCGACGCCTCCGCCCTCAAGCGCTACGAGCGTCCGCTCCTCGCCTCCGCCACGGACGGTGTCGGCACGAAGGTCGACATCGCCCGCCAGCTGGGCGTGTACGACACGATCGGCCACGACCTGGTCGCGATGGTCATGGACGACATCGTCGTCTGCGGCGCCGAGCCGCTGTTCATGACCGACTACATCTGTGTCGGCAAGGTCCACCCCGAGCGGGTCGCCGGCATCGTGAAGGGCATCGCCGAGGGCTGTGTGCTCGCCGGTACGGCGCTGGTCGGCGGCGAGACCGCCGAGCACCCCGGTCTGCTCGGCCCGGACGACTTCGACGTCGCGGGCGCGGGGACCGGCGTGGTCGAGGCGGACCGGCTGCTGGGCCCCGATCGCATCCGTAAGGGTGACGCGGTCATCGCGATGGCGTCGTCCGGGCTTCACTCCAACGGGTACTCGCTGGTCCGGAACGTGCTGTTCGACCGGGCGAAGATGTCCCTGGAGCAGCGGGTGGAGGAGCTCGGCCGGACGGTCGGCGAGGAGCTGCTCGAGCCCACCAAGATCTACTCACTGGACTGCCTGGCGCTCACCCGGACCACCGAGGTGCACGCGTTCAGCCACATCACCGGCGGCGGCCTCGCCAACAACCTGGCGCGGGTCGTCCCCGACTCGCTCCACGCGGTCGTGGACCGGTCGACCTGGACCCCCGGACCGGTGTTCGACCTCGTCGGCAGGGCCGGCCGGGTCGAGCAGCTCGAGCTGGAGAAGACCCTGAACATGGGCGTCGGCATGATGGCCGTCGTCCCGCAGGAGTCCGTCGACGTGGCGCTGACCACGCTGGCCGACCGCGGGGTCGACGCCTGGGTCGCCGGCAGCATCGTCGAGCGGACCGACGCCGGGCACACGGGCGCCGAGCTGACCGGAACCTATGCGTCGTAGCGGCCCGGAGGCCGCCGTCGGCGAGGCCCTCTCCTCCGGACCGGGCCGGCGAGCCCGGCGGCATCCGGAGGAGCGGGCCCGGAGCTGAACAGCACAGAACCCGGTCCGGGGTCGCCCCAGGACCGGGTCAGTGTCAGTACAGCGTCAAGCGCCGCGGCGTTGTTGCGACGACGGGCCGGACTCTTCGTCCTCGTCCTCGTCGTCGTTGTACAGATCCGCGTACTGTGCGTACGGGTCGTCTTCCTCGTCGTCGTCCTCGAACGGCTCGCCGTTCGGAGGCTGACTCGAAGTCGAAGCGCCCAGCTCGTTGGCCAGACGCGACAGATCAGTCCCGCCGCTGTTGTACTTCAGCTGGCGGGCGACCTTTGTCTGCTTGGCCTTGGCCCGGCCGCGCCCCATGGCTCGACCCCCTCGGTGACGGGGCTCGACGGCCCCAGAGTCTTGACACGCGTTCATGAGTCGGAACGGACTCTCCTCGGAGAGACCGGTCCGTAGGGCTTCAACGGTACCTGCTTCCGCGGCCATACGGTACGCCGCCCGCATCACGGGCCCCTTCGCAGGACCGGCGAGGAGCCCTGTCCTCGCTGGTCAACGGCGATTTTAACCCTTTCGCGACGGTCGACCCGCCGACCGGGGTGAGTCATGTCTCCCCACGGCCGGCGGGCCGGCCCCCACGATCAGCGACCGCGGGCCTCCGCCATGCGCTGTTCAGCGATCCGGTCGGCCGCCGCAGCCGGCGGAATACCGTCCGCCTTCGCACGTGCGAATATCGTCAGCGTGGTGTCGAAGATCTCCGACGCCTTCGCCTTGCACCGGTCGAAGTCGAACCCGTGGAGTTCGTCGGCGACCTGGATGACACCGCCCGCGTTCACCACGTAGTCCGGCGCGTAGAGGATCCCGCGGTCCGCGAGGTCCTTCTCGACGCCCGGGTGGTCCAGCTGGTTGTTGGCCGCGCCGCAGACGACCTTGGCCGTGATGGCCGGGACCGTCGCGTCGTTCAGGGCCCCGCCGAGCGCGCAGGGGGCGTAGACGTCCAGGCCCTCGGTGCGGATCAGGGCGGCCGTGTCGGCGGCGGCGGTGACCTGGGGGTGCCGGCCGAGGATCCGGCGCACCGACTCCTCGCGCACGTCCGTGATCACGACCTCGGCGCCGTCGGAGACCAGGTGGTCGACCAGGTGGTGGCCGACCTTGCCGACGCCGGCGATGCCCACCTTGCGGCCCCGCAGGGTCGGCTCGCCCCACAGGTGCTGGGCGGACGCCCGCATGCCCTGGAAGACGCCGTAGGCGGTCAGCACGGACGAGTCGCCGGCGCCGCCGTTCTCGGGGGAGCGGCCGGTGACCCAGCGGCTCTCGCGCGCGGCGACGTCCATGTCGGAGACGTAGGTGCCGACGTCGCAGGCGGTCACGTAGCGGCCACCGAGGGAATCCACGAAGCGGCCGTAGGCCAGCAGCAGCTCCTCCGACTTGATCTGCTCGGGATCACCGATGATCACGGCCTTGCCGCCGCCGTGGTCGAGACCGGCCATGGCGTTCTTGTACGACATTCCACGCGAGAGGTTCAGCGCGTCGGCGACGGCCTCCTGCTCGGACGCGTACGGGTAGAAACGGGTGCCGCCGAGGGCCGGGCCCAGGGCGGTGGAGTGGATGGCGATGACAGCCTTCAGGCCACTGGCGCGGTCCTGGCACAGCACGACTTGCTCGTGCCCGCCCTGCTCCGAGCGGAACAGGGTGTGCAGTACGTCGGCATTGGCGCCGGTCACATCGGTCACGGTGGTGACTCCCAAGTACGAAGCGGCGGGTGCGGTCCCTCCTCGATCATCCCGGTCGCTTGTGGCAGGGGAGGCCGGGAAGGTCCGGTTGGGCAAGAGAGTAAGTCCTACGCGTGCGTAGATCCGACCCCGTGCCCGAGATCACCCTCTCGCGGGGTGCCGGCGTGGAAGGATCGCGGCATGCCGGCGCTGTCCTCTGTTCTCGTCCCTTACGCGTCCTATCTGCGGATCTATGAGCCGCTGGCGGCCTTCCCGGAGCCGGAGCGCGGCCACTGGGCCCGCTACGCCCGCCGGGACGCCACGCCGACCGCACAGGACGAACTGCGCCGCTCCCTGGCCGACTTGCTGCCGACCCCGCCGGTCCCCGTACCGGTCCACGAGAGCGCCGACGCGTTCGTGGCCGACGTGGACGGTGTGGTCTGCGTCTGCCCGTGGCGGACCCGGCTGCGTGGCTGGCTGGCCCTCGGGGAGCTCGCCCAGCAGCTTCCGGAGCCCCTGCTGGACGCCGCGCTGCCGCCGGTGGTGCGGGGGCAGGCGGAGGCGGACTTCGATCAGTGGCGCGCACGCAACCCGGACGCCCGGCCGTGGATCAGGACGGCGGTCTGGCATGTCCCGGTCGGCTGGTTCACGCTCTTCACCGACGAGGAGCGGGAGTACGAGGCGGCGGGCCCGGGCGCGCCCGTGCTGCGCTACCGGACGCCGATGGTCCAGGCGCGCCGGCGGGTGGCGCGGGCCCTGCGGACGCTGCGGGAGACGATCGACGAGGGCCCGCTGACCGACGCCCTGGTGGACGTGGGCCGCTGGCTGGAGGAGTTCCATCCGCGCTCGCTGGTCGAGCTCGACTACGGCGGCCTGGTGCACGCGCTGCCCGGGGAGCAGCTCGCGGAGGACCGGTCGGCGGCGGATGTGACGGAGGGCATCACGGCGCTGCGGGCCGGCGACGGCGAGGGGGCGGCCGAGGCGTACGCCCGGCTGACGGAGCGCTGGCGGGCCGTCAGAGACCGTCAGTTCGCCAACTGAAGGCCGACTTCGTTGTCCGGGTCCCGCTGCGTACAGGACGTAGGTCCCGATCCGGGCACTTGCCTCAAGCGTGACGGACTGCACTAACCGCGCCCTTGCGCCCATCACCTACCCTCGTGTCAAAATAGGACAAGGAGTCCGGGGAGGGTTCCTTCCGTCCAAGTGTGGGCGGAATGCTCAGCATTGCACTCTATGGGGGGTCTGGCGACTCCTGATCGCTCTGTGACTGATCGTTACTGTGACGTGACTGTCCGTTATGGCATGGTCCATCGGGCTTCGGCCGCTGATGGACACCTGAGAGGGCAATTCCATCGGTTTGGCCGACGTCGCTGGACAGATGGTGTAGTTGTAGTGCCGAGGACAAGCCGTTCGTCCTATAACCGACTCGGCCTGCGTCCGCCATTTCGGGCAACGCGGGTCAAGGTGCAGAATTTAGAGGAAAGAACCGAGAAGGTTCGGTTCTCCCGAGGAGGCCGCTCATGACCGCTCGCACCCCTGATGCCGAGCCGCTGCTGACCCCGGCTGAGGTTGCCACCATGTTCCGCGTGGACCCGAAGACGGTCACCCGCTGGGCCAAGGCAGGCAAGCTCACGTCCATCCGCACGCTCGGAGGACATCGCCGGTACCGCGAGGCAGAGGTCCGCGCACTGCTTGCGGGGATCCCGCAGCAGCGCAGCGAGGCCTGAACACACCCCGTTTGACCGGGCATTTCCGGGGCCCCCACCTCGGAACGCCCACCCCTAGCTCCACGTGACGGCGTCTGCCCCAACAGACCTTGTCATCGATCGCGCTGGACTCCGCCGGGTCCAGCGCGATTTTTGTTGCCCGAGGGGCGGCTGGGGCGCTGAGGGCGCCTTGTGGCGACCTGTGCCGGACCGTCCTGAGGGGAGTGCAATGGCACATATTAAATCGGACGGTTGTAGGGAGGGCCTAAGTGTCGAGGTTCTGAAAACCAGTTCGGTGACACCCGTCACACTGCCCGACTCTTGCCAAACCCCAGCCTGTCACGGAAAAGAGCGTCACAGAGCGGCCGTTGGTCACTCCTTGGTAGGACCTTTGTCATCGGCTGGCGCCGGCTCGTGCGGCGGATCGTGCAGTGCCTCGCGTGTCGGCTCGACAACCTGGGGCAGGAACGCCTTCGGCACGCGGTTCCGTGGCTCGTTCTCCGGGCGCTCCATGGCGAGCCGCAGGAGGCGGTGACAGATGGGGCAGGACCTCGTGAGGTGCCGGTAGCCGGAATAGGCCGACAGATGGGCGCGCAGCAGCGCCCTGGTCTCGTACCGCCTTGCCGTGGACGCCGCCATGCACGTCACCTCCGGGTGTGTGCCGTCCCCTAGTGACTGGGTACCCGCGGCAGATGACGCCGTCAAGACGGCCCGGCGCACGAGGCTCCGCGCCGGGCAGGCGTGTGACGCGCGACAGCCTTCGTTACTTCGCGCGGTCCTGACGGGGTTTGGTGCGTCCGACGGCGGCTTCGCCGCATCGCACGACGAAGGCCCGCATCGTGTTGATGCGGGCCTTCGGTACTCGCGCGGTCCTGACGGGATTTGCTGTGTCCGACGGCGGCTCCGCCGCGGGCGCGGCCTCCTGCGGCCCTGCACGACGAAGGCCCGCACCAACACGGTGCGGGCCTTCGGTACTTCAAGCGGTCCTGACGGGATTTGAACCCGCGGCCTCCACCTTGACAGGGTGGCGAGCACTCCAAACTGCTCCACAGGACCAGGTTTCGCAGCCGGTTACTGCTCCCTTGGCTGCGTGGACGACTGTACAGCAGGTGCGACCATCAGGTCGAACTCACTCCCGGCGACGGGCCCGTCACGGCGCCGCCGCGTCGATCGCCTTCACGATCCGCTTGTCGGACACCGGATACGCCGTGCCCAGCGCGTGCGCGAAGTAGCTCACCCGCAGCTCCTCGATCATCCAGCGGATGTCCAGTACCGCCTGCGGCACGGGCCGCCCCTGCGGCATCTGTTCGAGCAGCCAGGCGTACTCGTCCTGCATCTCGTGGACCTTCTCCATGCGCGTCGTGTCGCGCTGGACGGCCGTCGGCATCTGCTGGAGGCGGCGGTCCACCGCGATCAGGTAGCGCATCAGGTCCGGCAGCCTGCGCAGCCCCGTGCGGGTCACGAAGCCGGCGGGCACGAGGGCCGCCAGCTGCTCGCGCACGTCCTGGACGTTGTTGATCAGGACCAGGCTGTTCGTGGCCTTCAGACGGCGCTCACAGGCCTGCCAGGCCGCCAGGATCTGCTGCACCTGGTCGATCGTGCGCACGGTGAGGTCGACGAGGTCGGCGCGGACCTTGTCGAACAGCTTCCGGAACGACTCCTCGTCCCACGCCGGGCCGCCGTGCTCCGCGATCAGCCGGTCGGCCGAGGCCATGGCGCAGTCCTCGAAGAGCGCCTGGATCGAACCGTGCGGATTGCGGGACAGCGCCAGCTTCTGCTGGTTCGTCAACTTGTCGGACGCGAACTTCGCCGGACTCACCGGGATGTTGAGCATGATCAGGCGGCGGGTGCCCCGCCACATGGCCTGCGCCTGCTCCGCCTCGGTGTCGAAGAGCCGTACGGAGACGGAGGAGCCCTCGTCGACCAGGGCGGGGAACGCCTTGACCGGCTGGCCGGCCCGCCGGGTCTCGAAGACCTTCGTCAGCGTGCCGATCGTCCAGTCGGTGAGGCCGGTGCGCTCCAGGGACTCCCCGGAGCCCGCCGGGCCCCCCGTGGCCGCCGCGGCGGCCTTGGAGAGCGCCTGACGGGCCTTCGGCTTCAGCTGGAGCCGCAGCGCCTCCAGGTCCTTGTCCTCCGCGAGCTTCTTGCGCCGCTCGTCGACGATCCGGAAGGTGATCTTCAGGTGGTCGGGTACGCGGGAGAGGTCGAAGTCGTCCGCAGAGACGGGCACGCCGACCATCCGCTGGAGCTCGCGCGCCAGGGTGACCGGCAGCGGCTCCTGGAGCGGCACGGCTCTCTCCAGGAACGCCTTCGCGTAGTTCGGCGCGGGGACGTAGTGGCGGCGGACCGGCTTCGGCAGGGAACGGATCAGCTCGGTGACCACCTCCTCCCGCAGGCCCGGGATCTGCCAGTCGAAACCCTCGTCCGTGACCTGGTTCAGCACCTGGAGCGGGATGTGGACGGTGACGCCGTCCGCGTCCGCGCCCGGCTCGAACTGGTACGTCACCCGGAACTTCAGCCGGCCCTGCCGCCAGGAGTCCGGGTAGTCGTCCTTGGTGACCTCGCCGGCCTTCTCGTTGATGAGCATCTCGCGCTCGAAGTCGAGGAGTTCCGGCTGCTCACGTTGCTTGTGCTTCCACCACGAGTCGAAGTGCGCGCCCGACACGACGTGTTCGGGCACCCGCTGGTCGTAGAAGTCGAACAGCGTCTCGTCGTCGACGAGGATGTCCCGCCGGCGGGCCCGGTGCTCCAGCTCCTCGACCTCGGTCAGCAGCCTGCGGTTGTCCGCGAAGAACTTGTGGTGCGTGCGCCAGTCGCCTTCGACCAGCGCGTTGCGGATGAAGAGGTCGCGCGAGACCTCCGGGTCGATCCGCCCGTAGTTGACCTTGCGCTGGGCGATGATCGGCACGCCGTACAGCGTCACCTTCTCGTACGCCATCACCGCCGCCGCGTCCTTCTCCCAGTGCGGCTCGCTGTACGTACGCTTCAGCAAATGCTGCGCGAGCGGTTCGATCCACTCCGGTTCGATCCGCGCGTTGACCCGGGCCCACAGCCGAGACGTCTCCACCAGCTCGGCGGACATCACGAACCGCGGGGGCTTCTTGAAGAGGGCGGAGCCGGGGAAGATCGCGAACTTGGCGTTGCGGGCGCCCACGTACTCGTTCTTCGCGCCCTCCTTCACGTCCTTCATCCCGACGTGCGACAGCAGGCCGGCGAGGAGCGATACGTGCACCGACTGCTCGGGCGCGTCGTCCTCGTTCAGGTGGATCCCCATCTGCTTCGCCACTGTGCGCAGCTGCGAGTAGATGTCCTGCCACTCGCGGATGCGCAGGAAGTTCAGATACTCCTGCTTGCACATCCGGCGGAAGCTCGAGGAGCCGCGCTCCTTCTGCTGTTCGCGGACGTAGCGCCACAGGTTGAGGTACGCCAGGAAGTCGGACGTCTCGTCCTTGAAGCGGGCGTGCTGCTGGTCCGCCTGCGCCTGCTTCTCCGCCGGGCGCTCGCGCGGGTCCTGGATGGAGAGGGCGGCCGCGATCACCATGACCTCGCGGACACAGCCGTTCTTGTCGGCCTCCAGAACCATGCGCGCCAGCCGCGGGTCGACCGGCAGCTGCGAGAGCTTGCGGCCCATCTCCGTGAGCTTCTTGCGCGGGTCCTTCTGCGCGGGGTCGAACGCGCCGAGCTCCTGGAGGAGCTGCACACCGTCGCGGATGTTGCGGTGGTCCGGCGGGTCGATGAAGGGGAACTTCTCGATGTCGCCGAGGCCGGCCGCGGTCATCTGCAGGATGACCGACGCCAGGTTCGTCCGCAGGATCTCCGCGTCCGTGAACTCGGGACGGGAGTTGAAGTCGTCCTCCGAGTACAGCCGGATGCAGATGCCGTCCGACGTACGGCCGCAACGGCCCTTGCGCTGGTTGGCGCTGGCCTGGCTGACCGGCTCGATCGGCAGCCGCTGCACCTTGGTGCGGTGGCTGTAGCGGGAGATACGGGCGGTGCCCGGGTCGATCACGTACTTGATGCCGGGGACGGTCAGCGACGTCTCCGCGACGTTCGTCGCCAGCACGATCCGGCGGCCGGTGTGCTGCTGGAACACCCGGTGCTGCTCGGCGTGCGACAGGCGCGCGTACAGCGGCAGTACCTCGGTGAATCTGTACTGCTTCTTGTTGAGCGCGTCCGCCGTGTCGCGGATCTCGCGCTCACCGGAGAGGAAGACGAGGATGTCGCCCTTCCCCTCGCCCATCAGCTCCTCGACGGCGTCCGTGATCGCGGTGATCTGGTCACGGTCGCTGTCGTCGGCGTCGTCCTCCAGCAGCGGCCGGTACCGCACCTCGACCGGGTACGTACGGCCGCTGACCTCGACGATCGGGGCGTCGCCGAAGTGCCGGGAGAAACGCTCGGGGTCGATCGTCGCCGAGGTGATCACGACCTTGAGGTCGGGGCGCTTCGGCAGCAGCTGGGCGAGATAGCCGAGCAGGAAGTCGATGTTCAGGGACCGCTCGTGCGCCTCGTCGATGATGATCGTGTCGTAGGCGCGCAGCTCGCGGTCCGTCTGGAGCTCGGCGAGCAGGATGCCGTCCGTCATCAGCTTGACGAAGGTGTCGCCGCCCACCTGGTCGGTGAAACGGACCTTCCAGCCGACCGCCTCGCCGAGCGGGGTGTCCAGCTCCTCCGCGACCCGCTCCGCGACCGTGCGGGCGGCGATCCGGCGGGGCTGGGTGTGGCCGATCATGCCGCGCACGCCCCGGCCGAGCTCCAGGCAGATCTTCGGGATCTGGGTCGTCTTGCCCGACCCCGTCTCGCCCGCGACGATCACCACCTGGTGGTCCCGTATCGCCTCCAGGATCACGTCCTTCTTCTGGCTGACGGGCAGCTGTTCCGGGTACGTGATCTCGGGCACGCGGCCGGCGCGCCGGGCGATTCGGGCCGCGGACTTCTCCGCCTCCGCGGCGATCTCGTCGAGCACGGCCTGCCGTGCCTCGGGCTTACGGATGCGACGGGCGCCTTCGAGACGGCGGCCGAGCCGGTGGGCGTCCCGCAGCGACGCCCCGGTCAGCAGGGTCTGGATCTCGGCGAGGGAAGTAGACATACGGACTCCAGGATCGCACCCCCGGGAAACCACTGGCGAACCCATTTCGCCCGCGAGCTGGTGCAGTATGGAGCGATCCTCCCCCGTCCGGTCCAGTCCACCGCCCCACCTGTGCGCCCCGAACTCCGAAGGGACAGCGCGTCCATGCTGATCCGCCGCGACAGCCGGCACCGCCTTGTGGTGACGGCGAGCCTGCTGCTGGGCCTGGTGGGAGCGCTTCTCGGAGGCGGCGTGAGCACGGCGGCGGCAGCGACGTCCGGTCCCGCGCTCACGGTTGCCTCCGCGGCCGCCGGCCCGGTGCAGTCCCCGGGCTGCGGTCCGAGCAGCGACGCCGACGACGGCGGCGTGCGTCCCGGGACGCCGCCGCGCGGCTCCTCCGCGTACGAGCTGCTGCCCGCGCTGCACCGGGCGGGCGGGCCCGTCTCCCCGGCGGCGCCGGGTCAGGCGTTTCTCGACGTGTCGCCGCTGCCCGTGCCGCCGCCGGCGCCGCCCTCCCCGGTCGAGCTCTCCGTCCTGCGCGTCTAGGCCGACGGCCCCAGCCCTCTCACCAGCTCGGATCCGCCAGACCTTCGCTCAGGAGCACCACCTTGTCTTCTTCCACCGCTCGCACCTCGCGTCCCTCGCGCCCTTCGCGCAAGCCCCTCGTCATCGGCACGGGCGTCGTCGCCGCGGCGCTGCTGCTCGGCTACGCCTCGTACACGGCGACCAAGCCGGACGCGTCGCCGTCCGCCGGCTCCTCGTCCGCGGCCTCGTCCCCGTCCGGCGCCTCCGCCGCCGACCCGCAGGGCGGCGCGTACCCCGCGCTCGAGAAGCTCGCCCGCCGCGACGGCGACGACAAGCTGGCGCAGGGCCGTACCGACGCGCCCGTCGTGATGATCGAGTACGCCGACTTCCGCTGCGGCTACTGCGGCAAGTTCGCCCGTGACACCGAGCCCGAACTGGTGAAGAAGTACGTCGAGGACGGCACCCTGCGGATCGAGTGGCGCAACTTCCCGATCTTCGGGGAGGAGTCGGAGTCCGCGGCGCGTGCCGCGTGGGCGGCGGGGCAGCAGGACCGCTTCTGGGAATTCCACGCGGCCGCGTACGCGGAGGGCGCCAAGGAGAAGGGCTTCGGCAAGGACCGGCTGCGGGCCCTGGCCGGCGAGGCGGGCGTCGCCGACCTCGACCGTTTCACCCGCGACCTGGACAGCGAGGCCGCCCGTGCGGCCGTGAAAAGGGACCAGGAAGAGGCGTACGGGCTCGGCGCCACGTCCACGCCGTCCTTCCTGATCAACGGGCGGCCCGTTGCCGGCGCGCAGCCGACCAGGACGTTCACCGAGGCGATCGAGGCGGCGAAGAAGGCCGCGGGCGAGGCCGGGCGGTGAGCGACATCGGCTATCTGGCCGCCCTCCTCGGCGGCCTGCTCGCGCTGGTCAGCCCGTGCAGCGCGCTGCTCCTCCCCGCCTTCTTCGCGTACTCCATCGACTCGGCGGGCAGGCTGCTGGCCCGCACCGGGGTCTTCTACGCGGGCCTGGCGACCACGCTCGTGCCGCTCGGCGCGGCGGGGTCGTTCGCCGGGCGGCTGTTCTACGGCCACCGTGACCTGCTGATCGCCGTGGGCGGTTGGCTGATCGTCGCGCTCGGCGTCGCGCAGATCCTCGGCATGGGCTTCGCCTCGCGCCGTATCGCCTCGGTCACCGGCCGTATCCGGCCGACGACGGCGATGTCCGTGTACGCCCTCGGCCTGGTCTACGGGCTGGCCGGCTTCTGCGCCGGCCCGATCCTGGGCAGCGTGCTGACCGTGGCGGCGGTGAGCGGCAGCCCCGTCTACGGCGGTCTGCTCATGGCGGTCTACGCCCTGGGCATGGCGGTGCCCCTCTTCGTGCTGGCCCTGCTGTGGGAACGCTTCGATCTGGGTCGCCGGGGGTGGCTGCGCGGGCGGGCGCTGCGGGTGGGGCGTTTCGAACTGCACACGACGTCGCTGCTGTCGGGGCTGTTCTTCATCGTCCTCGGCGCGGTTTTCCTCGCCTTCGACGGGACGACGGCCCTGCCGGGCCTGCTGTCGGTCGACGACTCGTTCGCGGTCGAGGAATGGGTGTCGGGGGTGGGGGCGGCGGTGCCGGACTGGGTGCTGCTGGGGCTTGTGGTGGCGGGGGTGGGCGCGGGGCTGGCGGCGCGGGGGTGGGGGCGGAGGCGGGACCGGGTGTGAGGGCGGGTGCGGGTGGCGCCTGCGGCGGGCCTGCTCCCCTACCCGCCCCTTCCCGCAACCGGGCTCCGCCCGGACCGGTACCGCGCTCCGCGCGGTGGCCTCAAACGCCGGCCGGGCTGGGAATGCCGCTGCGCGGCAAGCCCGGGCCGGGCCCATCCAGCCTCGCTGGGGGCACTCCCCCTACGCCTGGCGGCGTCGGAGGTACCCCCTCCCACGGCCGCCAGGCCGTAGGGGGAGTTTGAGGCGCGGGGTTCGGGGCGGAGCCCCGACAAGACCGGCAAGCTCAAGCCCTCCGGCAGGCCAGGGCGCGTCGAAGGCCCCGGCTCGGAGGAGCCGGGGCCTTCGGGGTGTGGCTGGGGCCGGGGTCGAACCGGCGACCTATCGCTTTTCAGGCGATCGCTCGTACCAACTGAGCTACCCAGCCACGAGACTCTTCCGAGCCTCAGCGGTCCTGACGGGATTTGAACCCGCGGCCTCCACCTTGACAGGGTGGCGAGCACTCCAAACTGCTCCACAGGACCAAGCTTGTGCGGGACTAGTCTCGCACACGGTGTTGCGTGCCCCCAACGGGATTCGAACCCGTGCTACCGCCTTGAAAGGGCGGCGTCCTGGGCCACTAGACGATGAGGGCGAGTAACCGGTACCGCTACTTCTCCGGCATTCCCGGGGGACGTGAGAAGCATGTGACTCCGCTTTCCCCCGAGAGGTTCCGCTTCTCCCTGGCCCCTTGCGGGGTTCGGGACGGTCAAGCCCTGACCGCTGCCCTTGGGCACGACGAGACTGTACTACGGCATTTGGGCCGCGACCAAACTGAAACAGGTGCACCGTGCTCAGAGGGCGGACCTCCTCGGCGAGGTTCGCGAGGTATTCACGGCGTGGGCGCCGGTGAGGGGCTGGGGGTGGCCGGGGGCGGTGTCCCGGACGGGCTGCCCGACGGCGAGGGGTCCGGTTCGGGGTCCTCGGCCAGATGGCGGCTGACCTCCGCCGTGGTCAGCCCGAGGCCGCCCAGGGTGATCTCGTCCCACGCCTGCATCCGGCGGGTGTCCCGGTCCAGGTAGAGGACGGAGGCCCGGACCTTCTCCGGCTTCTCGTTCTGGACCGCCCGCAGGCCGCCGCCGCCCGTGGAGCCCTCGATCTTCAGGCGGGTGCCGTGCTTGAGGATCTCGGTGTGGCGCCGGTGGACGTGGCCGGCCAGGACGAGGGGGACCGTGCCGTCGGTCTCGCGGGCGGCGACCGGGTTGTGCGCGACGGCGATGTCGACGGGCGTGCTGGCGCGTTCCTGGTCGCGCAGGGCAGAGGCGAGGCGGATGCCCGTCATCCGTTCGGCCGGGTCGCCCAGGGCGACGACCGAGCGGTCGGGGGTGAACTGGGGGTCGCCGCTGCCTGCGATGCGCAGTCCGCCCACGGTCACGGCCCTGCCCTCGTCGAGGACGTGGACGTTCTTCAGACGCCGCAGGTACTCCTGCGTGACGGCGGAGTCGTGGTTGCCGCGTACCCAGACGTAGGGCGCGCCGAGGTCGGAGATCGGGTCCAGGAAGCCGTTCTCGGCGGCAGAGCCGTGGTCCATCGTGTCGCCGGAGTCGATGATCACGTCGATGTCGTACTGCTCGACGAGCGAGGCGATGATGTGCCACGCCGCCGGGTTGAGGTGGATGTCGGAGACGTGCAGCACCCGCATCGTGCCCGGGTCGGGCCGGTAGGCGGGGAGGGTGGACGTCGCCTCGTACAGCTTGGTGACGTTGGTGACGAGCCGCGCCAATTCTTCCTGGTAGACGCTGAATTCGGTGACGATCGAGCGGGCGTTGCCGACGACGGACGGCGCGGAGGTCAGCAGCCCGGAGAACCTCGGCTCCAGGACGGACTTCGGGTTCCAGGTGGCGTACGCGCTGATGCCGGACGCGGCCAGCAGGGCGAGCGCGAGGCCGCCCGCGGCGAGGGCCCGGCGGGGGCGGCGGTAGACGGCGAGGCCCAGCGCGGTCGCGCCGGAGACGACGGCGACGCAGGAGCGCACGGCCAGCTCGGTGGTGCCGTTCCGGACGTCGCGGTTGATCTCCTCCTCGAGGCCGGAGATCAGTTCCGGGTGCTCGACCAGGAGCTGGGAGCGGACCGGGTCGAGGCGGTCGACGTCGACGTCGAGACGTACCGGCGCGGTGTGCGAGTCGAGCTCCAGCGCGCCCAGCGGTGACACGTTGATCTTCGTTCCGCCGGTGAGATCCGGGCGCAGCGTCATCGTCGTGTCCATGGGGCCGACGGGCGTACGGACGTTGCCGACGACGAGCAGTCCGAGCCACGCTCCGACGATCACGACGGTGGTCAGGCCGAGCGCCCGGAGCCACGGCCGCGGAGTGCGCGCCAGGGGCGCGCTTCCGGCGCGCGGGGAGCGGCCGCGCCGGGGCATACGGCGCCCGAGACGGGCGAGTGCGGCGCGGATCGGGGACGGTGACGTGAGCGAGCGGGGCGGTTGCGGGGCTTCGCGGGCCATTCGTCCCGTATGCCCGCGCGAACGGGCGGCCATGCCGGGGCGACCACTCGCACGGCGTACGTGACAATGGCCGGGTGCTGGAGATGACGCGCGAGGAGTTCGAGGAACTGGTCTCCGAGGCCCTGGACAGGATCCCGCCCGAACTGACGCGGCTGATGGACAACGTCGCGGTGTTCGTGGAGGACGAGCCCGCCGCGGACGACCCCGATCTGCTCGGGCTCTACGAGGGGACTCCGCTGACGGACCGCGGCGAGTGGTACGCGGGCGTGCTGCCCGACCGCATCACGATCTACCGCGGGCCGACGCTGCGGATGTGCGAGAACCGCGAGGACGTCGTCGCCGAGACCGAGATCACCGTGGTGCACGAGATCGCCCACCACTTCGGCATCGACGACGACCGGTTGCACGAACTGGGCTACGGGTGACCTCCGGTCCGGCGGCCGGCTCCGGCGGCGACGCGGAGGCGATCGACCCGGACGTCGACCTCCATGTGCCCGCCCAGCGGGCGGAGACCGCCGGCGCGCACAAGTGGCCGGTGCTCGCCGCGATCTCGGCGGGCGGCGCGGTGGGCGCGGCCGCCCGGTACGGCGCGTCCCTGCTGTGGCCGGCGCCCGAGGGCGCCTTTCCGTGGGCGGTGTTCTGGGTGAACGTCCTCGGCTGCGGGCTCATCGGCGTGCTGATGGTGTGCGTCAGCGAGGGCGGCCGTGCGGCCCCGCCGCTGCTGCGGCCGTTCCTCGGCGTGGGCGTGCTGGGCGGGTTCACGACCTTCTCGACCTTCGCGCTCGACTTCTCGGAGCTGCTGGAGCGGGAGGAGGCGGGCACCGCGCTGGCGTACGCGGGCGGCACGGTCGCCGGGGCCGTGGGGGCGGTGTGGCTGGCGGCGTCGGCGGCCAGGGCGCTGGTGAAGCGGGTGGCGCCGCGGTGAACTGGCTGATGGTGGTCGTGGGCGCCGCGATCGGGGCCCCGCTGCGGTATCTGACGGACCGTGCGGTGCAGGCCCGCCACGACTCGGTGTTCCCGTGGGGGACGTTCGTGGTCAACGCGGCGGGGAGCCTGGTGCTCGGGGCCGTCGCCGGGGCGTCGGTGTCCTCGGGCACGTACGCGCTGCTCGGCACGGGGCTGTGCGGGGCGCTGACGACGTACTCCACGTTCTCGTACGAGACGCTGCGTCTGGCCGAGCGGGGGTGGCGGTTCCTGGCCGTGGCGAATGTGGCGGCCTCGCTGCTGGTGGGGCTGGGATCGGTCTTCCTGGGGCTGGAGTTGGCGCGGGCGCTCACCGCGTGACACGGGCGGCCCGCCCGTTCGGGTACCGGGATCCCGGGCGTGTCCCCTGCGGGGTGCCGGGAGTTGGGCAGTGCGACCCGCGTCCCCTGCCCCGGAGGTGCCCCGTGCGCCAGTTCTCTGCCCCTGGCCGCCGTACGGCCGTCTGGATCGCCGCGTCACTGGCGGTCCTGGCCTCGGCCGGCTGTATGAGCGTGAGTGACGACGAGAGCAGGAAGCCCGCGGTGAGCACGTCCGCCGACGGTGACGGGGCGGTGGCCGAGCCGGACGGCGGCCATGTGCCGCCGGGCGGGCACGGCCGGCGCGGCGCCGGCGGTGACTCCACCGGCCAGGACGCGAAGAGCGGGAGCGCGTCGCCGAGCCCGAGCGGGTCGGCGTCCACGGAGCCGGAGCCGACGCGGCCCGGCCAGCAGCCGCCGGCCTCGGAGCCGGCCGCACCCTCGGGCGGCGCGTCCCCCTCCGCGTCCCGGTCGTCCGCCCCGCCGCCGGCCGAGGAGTCGCCGGAGCCGCCTGCGGAGAGCCCTCCGCCGTCCGAGCCGGAGCCCTCGGACCCGCCGAGCGCGTCGTCCGCGCCGGAGGTCCACATCGGCGCGATGCGGGAGGTGGACCACCCCTCGGGGGCGCAGGCGGAGCCGGCCGCCTCACCGCAGCCCGGCGCGGCGGACGGCGCGGGCAGGGCGGGCGGCGACGCGGACGAGGGCGAGGCGGACGGGGCCGGCCGGCCGTCGGCGGCGTAGCGGCGGGCTGTGCGGGGGCCGTGCCGGGGCGCGCGGGCGGTGCGGTGGCGGTGCGGTGGTGGTCCCGTGGCGGCCGTGTGGTCCGGTTCACTCGGAGGCGGTTTGCCATCGTCCGGGGAGGGTGAGTATGGTGGTAGATCGTTTGATCCCATTGCCCGGCGCCGAAAAGAAGAGCGCCGTGTGGCGCGTACTCTCCCTAACCGTGGCTGACCGCATAGAGGCGGTCGATTTGCGAAATCACGGAGTTTGGGCGCGTGCCGAGACTCCGGAAGGTTTCGCATTTCGCATGTCCACTTTCAGCACTGATCACTCCGTCATGCCCGACAACGACGAGATTGTCACGACCGCTGAGGCGGCCGTCGTGGAGGCCCCCGAGGCCCCCGAGGAGCCCCAGATCACCTTCACGGAGCTCGGTCTCCCCGAAGGCGTCGTACGCAAGCTCGCCCAGAACGGCGTGACCACGCCCTTCCCGATCCAGGCCGCGACCATCCCGGACGCCCTGGCCGGCAAGGACATCCTCGGCCGTGGCCGTACCGGCTCCGGCAAGACCCTCTCCTTCGGTCTGCCGACCCTGGCCTCGCTGGCCGGCGGCCACACCGAGAAGAAGAAGCCCCGCGCGATCATCCTCACGCCGACCCGTGAGCTCGCGATGCAGGTCGCGGACGCCCTGCAGCCCTACGGCGACGTGCTCGGCCTCAAGATGAAGGTCGTCTGCGGCGGTACCTCCATGGGCAACCAGATCTACGCGCTGGAGCGCGGTGTCGACGTCCTCGTCGCCACCCCGGGCCGACTGCGCGACATCATCAACCGCGGTGCCTGCTCCCTGGCGAACGTCCAGGTCGCCGTCCTCGACGAGGCCGACCAGATGTCCGACCTGGGCTTCCTGCCCGAGGTCACCGAGCTGCTCGACCAGATCCCCGGCGGCGGCCAGCGGATGCTCTTCTCCGCCACCATGGAGAACGAGATCAGCACGCTGGTCAAGCGCTACCTGACCGACCCGGTCACGCACGAGGTCGACAGCGCCCAGGGCAACGTCACGACCATGAGCCACCACGTGCTCGTCGTGAAGCCCAAGGACAAGGCGCCGGTCACGGCCGCCATCGCCGCCCGCAAGGGCCGGACGATCATCTTCGTCCGCACCCAGCTCGGTGCCGACCGCATCGCCGAGCAGCTCTGCGACTCCGGTGTGAAGGCCGACGCGCTGCACGGCGGTATGACGCAGGGCGCGCGCACCCGGGTGCTCGAGGACTTCAAGAAGGGCTACGTCAACGCGCTGGTCGCCACCGACGTCGCCGCCCGCGGCATCCACGTCGACGGCATCGACCTGGTCCTGAACGTGGACCCGGCCGGTGACCACAAGGACTACCTGCACCGCTCGGGCCGTACGGCCCGTGCCGGCAAGTCCGGCGTCGTCGTCTCGCTCTCGCTGCCGCACCAGCGCCGCCAGATCTTCCGGCTGATGGAGGACGCGGGCGTCGACGCCTCGCGTCACATCGTCGGCGGGGCAGGCGCGTTCGACCCCGAGGTCGCCGAGATCACCGGCGCCCGTTCGCTGACCGAGGTCCAGGCCGACTCCGCGAACAACGCGGCCAAGCAGGCCGAGCGCGAGGTCGTCGAGCTGACGCGTCAGCTCGAGCGCGTCCAGCGCCGTGCGACCGAGCTCCGCGAGGAGGCCGACCGCCTGGTGGCCCGCGCGGCGCGTGAGCGCGGCGAGGACCCGGAGGCCGCGATCGCCGAGGCGGCCGAGGCCGCCGAGGCCGAGCTCGCCGCGGTGCCGGCCCAGGCCGAGCCGGTCCGCGAGTCCCGCGACGACCGCGGCAACTTCGACCGCCGTGACCGCCGCGACGACCGTCCCTCGGGCGGCTTCCGCCGGGACAACGACCGCGGTGGCTTCCGCCGGGACGACCGCCGGGACAACGACCGTGGCGGCTTCCGCCGTGACGACCGTGGTGGCGACCGTGGCGGCCGCTCCTTCGAGCGCCGTGACGAGCGTCCCTCGGGCGGTGGCTTCCGCCGTGACGACCGCCGTGACAACGACCGTGGCGGTGACCGCGGTGGGCGTTCCTTCGAGCGTCGTGACGACCGCGGTGGTGACCGTGGCGGCCGCTCCTTCGAGCGCCGTGACGAGCGTCCCTCGGGCGGTGGCTTCCGTCGCGACGACCGCCGTGACAACGACCGTGGCGGCTTCCGCCGCGACGACCGTCCGGCCGGCCACCGCGGCAGCGACCGCCCCTTCAACCGCGACCGCCGCGACGACCGTCCCTCGGGCGGCTTCCGCCCGGGCGCCGGTGACCGCCCCCACGGCCGCCGTGACGACCACCGCGGTGGCGCCGCCGGCTCCGGCTCCTTCGGTGGCGGCCGCCGCGACGACAAGCCGCGCTGGAAGCGCAACGGCTGACGTCCGCTGAATCCCGGTCAGGGCCCGTACGACACCTCGGTGTCGTACGGGCCCTGACGCGTTGAACGGGTTCGAAAATGTCTTCCGTTGTTTGTGGGGCTGCTGTTAAAGTCACCCCACTTACACGGGGGGCGCGGCCGGGGGGCCGCTTTCGGACTTATCTGGCATCACCTTCACCGTTGCTCCCCTGTGTCTCCAACAGCCGGGGGAGGACCCGAGTGCTCGCAGCGCTCTCCTACGCCACTTTGTCGTCTCGGGTGACGGGCAATGGCGGCGTGCCGACGGCGAGGGTGACTGCGGTGGCCATGAACGAGACGGGTACCGCGCCGACGGCTTCGACGTATGTCGCCGTGTGCCCGAACGGCACGACCCGCACCAGCGCGTCGAACCTGAACCTGGTCACCGGCCAGACGGCCCCGAACCTGGTGATGGTGCCCGTGGTCAACGGCAAGGTCAGCTTCTACAACAACGCCGGCTCGGTGAACCTGATCGCCGACGTCGCCGGGTACTACACCGGCTGATCCGGCGGCCGCGCACGTCGTAGCGCCAGGGCCCGTACACCACTTCGGTGGCGTACGGGCCCTGTTGCTAGGATCCGCCTACTTGTGCTGCGGGAGAGGCCGGGGGGATCTGGCCGGGAGAGCGCCGTCGGTGACGACCCGCACTCCGCCCCTTCAGCTCCGCCCCAGGGGAGGAACCGGGTGCACAGACGCCCATCCATTCGTCCTGCCGTGTGCGTCACGGCAACCTTCACTCTCGTCGCCGGACTCGGGCCGCTCGCCGTCCCGGCCGTCGCGGCGCCGAGCGCCGAATCCGTCGCCGGCCACGTCGACTTCACGCCCACCTCGCGCAAGCTGCCGCGCCAGGAGGAGATCTACAGCCTCGGGCCCACCGGCTATCTCCACGGCTCCGAGCGCCACAGCAGCGTCAGTGGTGACGCGTCGGTGTGGACGGCGTACGAGACCGGGAAGAGCACGGAACTCACCGGCCTCGGCGGGGGCCGGGGCCCCGGCAGCGGCGCTCTCGGCTCCGCCGGCGAGGGGTCGGACGTCGTCGCCTTCGACGACACCAGGAGCGAAAGCGTCGACCTCAAGGACATGGCCACCGGCACGGTGACCCGTGTCGAGGTCCCGAGCGGCGACGTCAGGGCCGGTGTCTTCGGCTCCAGCGTGCTGGTCGAGGACT
Organism: Streptomyces sp. NPDC002835; assembly: GCF_053591995.1. Taxonomy (NCBI): domain Bacteria; kingdom Bacillati; phylum Actinomycetota; class Actinomycetes; order Kitasatosporales; family Streptomycetaceae; genus Streptomyces; species Streptomyces sp. NPDC002835. The sequence continues at coordinate 38,294 of NZ_JBSFUW010000043.1, forward strand.
ACGAGGGCGACAACCTGGGCCAGGTGCCGGGCTGGTACCTGCTGCGCCCGCAGCAGGACGGCTCGACCGTTCGCACCCCGGTCGAGGGCTGGCCCGCGGGCAGCGACCTCAAGGACGGCCGGCCGCTGGGCGGCGACGCCCGGTCCGTCGTGGTCGCCTTCAGCACCACGCCCGACCCGTACGACCAGCCGGACATGCTCGGCGTGGTCGACCTGGCGACCGGCGCGCTCGACTCCTTCCCGGCCATGGCCTCCTCGCGCGCCGTCCTGGACCCCGGGCAGATCGCCTGGTGGGACCACCGCGACCGCAGCGTCCACATCCGCAGCCGCGCCGACCTCGGCGGCGGCGAGCGGACGGTCGCCGTGCCGGAGGACCTCGACCACGACCACTTCGCCCTCCTCGGCGACGACTGGCTGATCGCGCCGGAGAAGGACGGCACGACCGACCCGTTCGGCAGGGGCGTCGTCGCGTTCTCCCCGGACGGGACGCAGCGCAAGGTCCTGCTGGAGAACGCGGGCGCGCAGACCGAGCAGTTCCCCGGCGGCGGCGCGGTCACGATCGGCGGTGAGTCGTCCGACGCCTGGTTCGTCCACCGGGCCACGGTCGAGAACGGCACTCCGCTGCTGCGGAAGCTGCACCACATCGAGCCGATGACGGCCGAGGTCGGGGCGGTCGCCGTGGCCGGCGGCTCCGTGACGACCCTGGAGGAGAACGGCGTCAGGGACACGTCCGGCTTCTACCGCCGGGACCTCGCCCCGCTCACGTCCCCCACCACCGCCGGCAAGGCCGAGTGGCTCGGCCGTGAGACCAGCCGCTACGAGACCACGAGCTGTGGCGCGGTCGCCTGCGAGTCGGTGTTCGCCTCCGGTGACGGGCGCTCCGTCTACGAGGTCAGCACGACGCTGAACGGTACGACCACCACCGAACTCGTCGCCCGTGGCGGCACGGACCGCGTCGCGCGGGTGAACACGGGCCAGGGCTCCGGGCAGATCGTCGACACCTTCGGCCGGTACGCGGCCTTCGCGAGCGGCGCGGTCTCCGTCGGCCAGCCGGACCTGGCCGGGAATCTGGTCGTCGTCGACTTCGACGCGCCCGCCGGTTCCGGGATCGTCCTGACCAAGCCGCGTACGGCGGCGGCGATCTGGGGCAGCACCCTGTACACCGCGACGGGCACGGCCGGTGAGGTCGAACTGACCGACCTGCGGACGGGCACGCGGACGGGCACGCTCCAGACCGGCGCGAGCTGCGTCCCCGTCGAACTGCAGACGGCGGGCCGCTGGCTCTCCTGGTCCTGCCCGTACTTCAGGTCGTCGGGCGCGATCGACCGGGACAACGGCACCAAGGTGACGCTGCCCGACGGCCGGGGCCTGCTGGGCGACGGGTACTTCGTGACCGTCTCCGACACCTTCGCGGTGACGGAGTTCCAGGACGGCACGGCCGAGACCCGCGACCTGGGTGTGCGGCCGGGGTGGAACGGCGGACGCGCCACCATGCGGTACTCCTGGACCGTCGACCGCTTCGGCGGCGGCATCGCCTACCTCGACGACGAGTTCCAGGGCCACGTCATCCCCAGCGGTGTCCCCGTCTCCGGCCTGGCGGCGTTTCCCGCCGGTGTCCCGACGAGCGCCGACCTGGCCGGCGGCGCGGGCTGGGCGGCGAACTGGCAGCTCTCCCGGCCCGCTTCCTCCTGGCGGCTGACGGTGCACGACAAGGCGAACACCGCCGTGCACACGGTCGGCGGCGGAGGGACCCGGGGCCCCGTGCGGGTGGCCTGGGACGGCCGGGGAACGGACGGCAGGGCCGTCGTCGACGGTACGTACAGCTGGAGCCTGAAGGCCCTCCCGGCGGACGGCACGGGGCCGGCGGCGACCGCCACCGGCACGTTCCGGGTGACCGGCGGGACCAAGGCCGTCACCGGCACGTTCCAGCCGGTGCAGCCCAACCGCGTGATGGACACGCGGACCGGGCTCGGTGTGCCGAAGGCGAAGGTCGGCGCCGGGAGGACGGTCACCCTGCAGGTGGCGGGCACCGGCGGCGTTCCCGCGTCGGGCGTGACGGCGGTGGTCATGAACGTGACCGCGACGGGTCCGACGGCGACGACGTACGTGTCCGTGTACCCGAGCGGGACGACGCGCACGAGCGCGTCGAACCTGAACGTCCGTACCGGCGAGACACGTCCCAACCTGGTGGTCGTGCCGGTGGTCAACGGCAAGGTCAGCTTCTACAACTACGCCGGAACCGTGAACCTGATCGCGGATGTGTCGGGCTTCTTCACGGCGTCGGACGAGGGCTCGACGTACGAGCCGGTGACGCCGAATCGTCTGATGGACACGCGGACCGGGCTCGGCGTGCCCAAGTCCAAGGTCGGCGCGGGCCGGACCGTCACACTCCAGGTGACCGGCCGCGGCGGAGTGCCCGCGACCGGGGTCACGGCCGTGGTGCTGAACGTGACCGCGACGGGTCCGACGGCGACGACGTACGTGTCCGTGTACCCGAACGGGACGACGCGCACGAGCGCGTCGAACCTGAACGTGGTGGCGGGCCAGACGGCGCCGAACCTGGTGGTCGTGCCCGTGATCAACGGGAGGGTCAGCTTCTACAACTACGCCGGTTCGGTGAACCTGATCGCGGATGTGTCGGGCTACTTCACGTCCGCCCCCGACGGCTCGACCTACCGGCCGCTGACGCCGACGCGGTTCATGGACACGCGTATCGGCCTGGGCGTGCCGAAGGCGAAGGTCGGCGCGGGCCGGACGGTCACCCTCCAGGTGACGGGGAAGAACGGTGTCCCGGCGACCGGGGTCACGGCCGTGGTCATGAACGTGACGGGTACCTCGCCGACGGCGACGACCTACGTGGCCGTGTACCCGAACGGGACGACGCGCACGAGCGCGTCGAACCTGAACCTGGTGGCGGGCCAGACGGCCCCGAACCTGGTGATCGTCCCGGTGGTCAACGGCAAGGTCAGCTTCTACAACAACGCCGGCTCGGTGAACCTCATCGCCGACGTCGCCGGCTACTACGTGGGCTGACGCCACGACCTCCGGCCGCCGCGTCCACGCGTCCCCGCCGAATTGGCGGGGACGCGTGGACGCGGGGGTGTCGGCGGGGACGCGCCGGGGACGCGGCCGGGAAGGGATACCCGATCGGCTCCGGGGATCTCTGCCGCTATGCTCGGGGGTGTTGTGCCGAGGGCCGTTAGCTCAATTGGCAGAGCAGCGGACTTTTAATCCGTTGGTTGTGGGTTCGAGTCCCACACGGCCTACCGAAGGCAGGGCGGGGAAGCCCCCTCCGACCTGCTGCTCAGCGCCTCGATCGGCTCCATCCGGTCGGGGCGCTTCGTCGTTCCCGGGCTCCTGCGTAAGCGATGCGTGAGCGGACGGTCCGGCAGCAGCCGCTACGGGGGCGGCTCTACGGGCACGAAGCACCGGCCGGGGCCGCTTCGGCGACCTCCGCTCTTCCCGTGTTCCTCAGCGCCTGGCGGGCAGATCCCGCGCCACGTAGTAGGCGTGCAGTGCTGCCTCACTGCCCGACCCCAGTGCGGTCATGATCCGCTGGTAGCGGGCGGAGCGCAGATCGCCGGCGACGCTGATGCGGGGGTGCTGGTCGGTCGGCGGGCAGTAGCCGTCCGTACCTCGGACGAGGTCGCCGGCCGGGGCGGTGGGCGCGTTCCCGATGCTGAGGTGGACGGCGTCCGCCGTGAGCGGGTGCCGCGCGCCGTCCCGGGTCACCGCTTCCGCCGTCGCCGCTGTCCCTTCGGAGCCTCGCAGGGTGAGGCGGTCGACGGGCAGGAGCGTGACGCGGGGGTCGTCGCGGATCTCCTCGATCTTGTACTCGTCGGCTTCCGGGTACGCGACGAGCAGGCGGGTGCCGGTGGCCGGGTGGGCGCGCAGGAAGGTGCCGATCGGGCGGTCGCCGCCGAGGACGAGGAGGGTGCGGCCCTCGGCGTCGTCCGCGTCGGCCTGCCACAGCGGGGGCAGCGTGAGGCCGTTGGGGGCAGTGATCCAGGCGACGTCTCGTGGCTGGAGAGGACCGACACCGGTGGCGACGACGGCGTGCGGGGCGGTCAGGCGCGTGCCGGTGTCCAGGGTGATGGCGACGTGGTCGTCGTCGGCGTGCAGTTCGACTGCGTGGCGGCCGAGTTGGAGGCGGCACAGCTCTGTGCTCTTCAGCTCCGTGGTGATCGAGTCGGCGAGAGCGGGGCCGCTGGTGTGCCCGCCGAGGACGTTGTCGAGGGCCGGGATGCGGTACAGGTTGCGACACAGGGCGTCCGGCTCGATCAGGACCGAGCGCATGCCGACGCTCGCGGCCATGCGGGCGGCGGCGCAGCCGGCCGGGCCGCCGCCGATGACGATCAGGTCGGTGTCGTGGGCGGCGGGCGTACCGGCGCGGGACGGTGTGTCGGCCATGGGGCTATTCCAGCACCGGGGCCCGGTGCGCGGGGCGGGTTGTCCCACCACATGGGCCTCGGCGATCAGCACGGTACGCCGTGCTTCAACGGGCTCCCGGCCGAGCCCCGGACCGGGGCTCGCTCGGGGAGGTCGGTGGTCAGTCGCGGCGGCGGCAGGAGAGGAAGATCTGTTCCTCCGGCGGTACGTCGGCGATGGCCGGGGCGTAGGTGTAGGAGGTCTCCTCGAGGATCTCGAAGCCCGCCGTCTCGATGACCTTGCGCAGCTCTTCGCGGAGGTAGCCCGAGACCCGGATGGTGTTTCCGAGGAACGGGATCGGGCGGTCGTCGACGTCCGCCTCCACCATCGAGAGCGCGAACAGCCCGCCGGGCTTCAGCACATGGTGGATGGTCCCCAGGGCCGTGGGGATCTCGGCCCGCGGGAGCATGAGCAGGGAGAAGAAGGCCGCGACCGCGTCGAAGCGGCCCAGGTCGACGGGGCCGCCGGGTTGCAGGTCCGCGAGGTCGAGCTCGTGGAAGGTCGCTTCGGGGACCTTCTGCCTGGCCAGGTCCACCATGACGCTCGACAGGTCCACGCCCACCACCTCGTGCCCGGCGTCGACAAGTTGGCGTGCGGTCGGTACGCCCGTACCGCAGCCGAGGTCCAGCACCCGCGACCCGGAGGGCAGTGAGCGGATCAGCCACTCGCCGGCGGCGAGCTGCCCCTCTTTGTGGGGGAAGGCCTCGTCGTAGCGGTCGCCGATGGCGTCGAAGGCCTCTGCCTGCTCCCTGCGTTCGTCCCGCAGGTTCTCGTATTCCGCGTCGTCGATCCCGTTGGTCACGAACGTACCTTTCTCGAGGTCATCCCGAAGGCCCCCATCATCCCGTCGCGGGCTCCCGGTGTCAGGCGTCTCGCGCATCGGGCGATCAGGAGTGCGACGCCCGGCGGGGCCGGCAGGGTGGGAAGTGGGCCCCTGAATCGGACTGTCAGATGCGTATTTGTTAGCGTTCCACTGTGCGACTGACCAAGTTCACCGACCTGGCGCTGCGTGCCGTCATGCGCCTCGCGGTCTCCGAGCAGGACGGGCCCTCGACCACCCGGGAGGTGGCCGAGGTGATGAACGTTCCGTATGCGCACATGGCCAAGGCGATCGCCCGGCTCCAGCACCTCGGGGTCCTGGAGGCCAGACGCGGGCGGGGTGGCGGGCTGGAGCTGACCGGGCTGGGCAGGCAGGCTTCCGTCGGCTGGCTGGTGCGGGAACTGGAAGGTGAGGCGGAGGTCGTCACCTGCGAGGGTGACGCGCCCTGTCCGCTGCGCGGGGCCTGCCGGCTGCGGCGGGCGCTGCGGGACGCGCAGGAGGCCTTCTACGCCACCCTCGACACGCTGACCGTGGGCGACCTGGTGGCCTCACCGGCCGGGCCGGTGCTGGTCGGCCTGTCGGCGCGCAGTGTCGAATCGCACCGGTACTGAACCCCCGACGTGAACGACGAGGTCCTCCTCAGAGGGCGCTCCATAATGCGAAGATCGTCTACCAATTAAGGAGTCCCTGTGCTGTCCGAGCAGTCCGCCCCCGTCGTCCGGGCCACCCTCCCCGTCGTCGGTGCCGCCATCGGAGACATCACCCAGCTCTTCTACCGCAAGCTCTTCGACGACCGTCCCGAGCTGCTGCGCGACCTGTTCAACCGGGGCAACCAGGCCAACGGGGAGCAGCAGCAGGCGCTGGCCGGCTCCATCGCCGCCTTCGCGGGCATGCTGCTCGACCGGCCCGACGACCGGCCCGACGCGATGCTCGCCCGGATCGCGAACAAGCACGCCTCCCTCGGCGTCACCTCGGAGCAGTACAAGCTCGTGCACCGCCATCTCTTCGCGGCGATCGGCGAGGTGCTCGGCGACGCCGTCACCCTGGAGGTGGCCGCGGCCTGGGACGAGGTCTACTGGCTGATGGCGAACGCCCTGATCGCCCTCGAGTCCCGGCTCTACCAGGAGGCCGGCGCCGCCGAGGGCGAGGTGTGGCAGAGCATGGAGATCGTCGAGCGGCGCGAGGAGACGCCCGACGCCGTCTCGTTCCTCCTGCGCCCCGCGGACGGCACGCCGGTCCCGCTCTTCAGGCCCGGACAGTACGTCAGCGTCCAGGCCGAACTGCCGGACGGAGCCCGGCAGATACGCCAGTACAGCCTCTCCTCCGCCCCCAGCCGCCCGCACTGGCGGATCACCGTCAAGCGGGTACGGGACGGCCACGGCCCGCAGGGCGAGGTGTCCTCGTGGCTCCACGAAACGGCGCGGGCCGGCGACCTGTTGACCGTGTCCCTGCCGTTCGGCGACCTGGTTCCCGGCGAGGGCGACGGGCCGCTGCTCCTGGCGTCCGCCGGGATCGGCAGTACGCCGATGCTGGCCGTCCTCGACCACCTCGCCGCCACCGGCTCCACCCGCCCGGTCACCGTGGTCCACGCGGACCGCAGCGCCGTCGGCCACGCCCACCGCGAGGAGCTGCGCCGCCTCGTCGACACGCACCCGGCCGCGTCGCTGCACCTCTGGTACGAGGAGCAGCGGGCGGGCGACGGGGCGGCGGCCGGGCAGGCCGATATCGGCGCGCTCGACCTGCCGGAGGGGCTCACCGCCTACCTGTGCGGCCCGCTGCCCTTCATGCGCGCCGTCCGCGGCGACCTGCTGCGCCGCGGCGTCCCGGCCGCGGACATCCACTACGAGGTGTTCGGCCCGGACCTCTGGCTCGGACAGGAGTGACCCAGGGCGCCCTCACGCGCCCGTGACGGTTCTCTGCGTCGGGGTGACCGGGCATCCTGGCGACGGGGCGCCCTCACGCGCCCGTGACGGTCAGGTCCAGGCGGTCCAGCCGTTCCGGGTCGGTGAGGATGTCGATCTCCGCGATCCGTCCGTCGGTGACGGTGAAGGCCATGACCGCCAGGGGCCGCCCGCCCGCCATCTCGACGACCCCGGCCGCCCCGTTGACCAGGGTCGGCCGGGCCACGTCCGCGAGGCGCGCGTAGGTGATCGCCTGGCCGGCGACGGCCGCCGCGCCCCGTACGACCGAACCGGGACGCAGCGCCCCGCTGTCGGAACGGACGACGACATCCGGGGCGAGTACCGCGACGAGCGCCTCGAAGTCGCCGCCGCGCGCCGCCGCGAGAAAGGCGTCGACGGCGACACGCTGCCGGGCGAGGTCGGCGTCCGGGACGGGGGCGGAGCCCTGGACACGGCGCCGGGCACGGCTCGCGAGCTGACGGGTGGCCGCCGGGGTGCGCCCGACGACGGGCGCGATCTCGTCGAAGGGCACCCCGAACATGTCGTGCAGCACGAACGCCAGCCGCTCCGCAGGGCCCAGCGTCTCCAGTACGACGAGGAGCGCGAGACCGACCGAGTCGGCGAGCAGCGCCCGGTGCTCCGGGTCGACGGTGTCCGTGCTGCTCACGATCGGTTCGGGCAGGCGCACGTCCATCGGTTCCTCGCGGCGGGACGTACGCGAGCGCAGCATGTCCAGGCAGACCCGCCCCACCACGGTCGTGAGCCAGCCGCCCAGGTTGTCGATCCCGTCGGAGTCGCTGCGGCTGAGCCGGAGCCACGCCTCCTGGACGGCGTCGTCCGCCTCGCTCAGCGAGCCGAGCATCCGGTAGGCCACCGCGCGCAGTTGCCCGCGGTGTGCCTCGAAGCGCTCGGCCAGGAAGTCGTGGTCGTCCATCGTCGTTCCGTCCCCTCGTCGTGCCCTGGTGATCGGGTTGCCCGTATGTCTGTCGAACCGCTTCCCCGTATGTCTGACGGACGGCGGCGGGCCGATGTGACGGCGCCCGGGCGGGCTCGTGGAAAAGGTGGAGTTGATCTTGCTCGGGATGCCGTAAGGTTGTGTTCACGACGCGGGGTGGAGCAGCTCGGTAGCTCGCTGGGCTCATAACCCAGAGGTCGCAGGTTCAAATCCTGTCCCCGCTACTGATGGCACCGGCCCGGTGGTCGATCCTGGAGATCGATCACCGGGCCGGTGGCTTTTCCCCGGTCACCGGATCTCCTCCACGGTGGTCTCTCCGACCGTCCCGGCATTCGCCCGGTTGGACGACGGGAAGTAGCTGCGCGGCGTGTCGACGCTCAGCCTGAGGAGGGCGCGGTACTGTCCGCAGCCGTCAGCGGACCCGGCAGGAGACCACCCTTGGGACAGCAGCGGCGAGATCAGGGCGGCGTGCGGCGGGCCCCGTGGTTCGTTCGGGCCCTGCCCGTCGCGATGATCGTCGCAGGAGTGGTCTTCGACCTGCTGACACCCCCTCGTTTCACCGCCGTGCCGCTCTTCGCCGCCGCTCCCCTCCTCGCCGCCCCGCTCGTCTCGTTCGTCATGACCCTGCTCATGGGGGTCGCCGCGATCATGGGCGTGAGCGGCATGCACGTGGTGAACGGGACCGCCGCCCAGATCACCGCCGTCACCGAGACCAGCACCGTGTTCACCGTCGCCGCTCTCGCGCTGCTCATCAACAGGGTCGTCCAGCGCAGGGGCGAACAGCTGGCGTCGGCCCGGGTGATCGCGGAGACCGCGCAGCGCGCCGTGCTGCCCGCGCCGGCCGAGCGGATCGGCGGCCTGCACATCGCAGCCCGGTACGAGGCGGCGCAGGAGGGCGCGTTCATCGGCGGTGACCTCTTCGCCGTGCAGGACACCCCGTACGGCGTGCGCCTGATCGTCGGCGACGTCCGCGGCAAGGGGCTGGGGGCGGTGGGGACCGTGGCCGTGATCATCGGCGCGTTCCGGGAGGCCGCGGAGCAGGAGCGCTCGCTCGAGGGTGTGGGGCAGCGGCTGGAGCGTGCGCTCAAGCGGGAGGGCACCCGGCGGGAGAGCCTGGACGCGGTGGAGGGTTTCACCACCGCCGTGCTGGGCGAGATCCCGCGCGGCCGTGCGGTGGTGCGGCTGGTGAACCGGGGGCACCCCGAGCCGTTGGTGCTGCACGCCGACGGCGCGCTGGACGTGCTCCAGCCGCAGCAGGCGGCGCTGCCGCTCGGGATGGGCCTGGGGGAGTGGCCGGACCGTGCGGAGGAGTTCCCGCTGCCCGACGGGGCGACGCTGCTGCTCTACACGGACGGCGTCACGGAGGCGCGTGACGACCGCGGTGTCTTCTACGACCCGGTCGAACGGCTCGGCGGGCGGCTCTTCCCGGGGCCCGGGGACCTGTTGGACGCGATCGTCGACGACGTACGCCGGTACACCGGCGGCGGGTCGAACGACGACATGGCGCTGCTGGCCGTCGGCCGCCCGGCGCGGGGGCAGCCGGACCGGCGCAGGACGGTGCCGGTGGTCCCGCCGGAGGCGTGATCCGGCGGCGAAAACGGATGATGCGGGTCCGACCGGCCCGTGCCGTGCGGGGTGCGACCGGTCCGCCGGCCGGGCGGTCCTCACGGCCCGTAATCGAAAGGCACCCCTCCGCATAACATTTGACGCAACGTCAGAAAAAGGTGCGGGCCTGACGTTTGATCAAGTCGCCCGGTTCCGCCCGCGTCTGTCCGGGTAAGTCCCCGCCGGAATCGTTAATGATCATCCGGAACAGCTTGGAATCCGGCCCCGCAGTCTATTAACGTTCGATAACGCAGCGCGGTCGTCCCAGCCGACGTCAGAGTCGGCACCGTGCGCACGCGCCGAATCCCACAAGGGAACCGGGGAACCACCAATTGGGGTGAATCGGGCACCTCTTGCCGCGCAGTCCGCGGTCGAGGCGCCCGTAGGAGACCTTCCTGCTCCGAACCCGTCAGCTAACCCGGTAGGCGAGAAGGAAGGAAGGAGAACGCCTTCGTGGCGTCCAACATGCCTGCCCCAGAGGCCCGCTTCGCGTCTGAACACTCCGGTGGCGACGCACCCGAGCGGTCCTGGGAGGAATGGAATCCCACCGAGGAGTCCATCCGCCCGGTGCGCGGCCGGCACCGTGTCATCAAGCAGCGCGGCGGACTCGCCCGCAGCTCCACGGTGCTCGGCGTCGGTGTGATCGCCGCGGTCGGCGCCGGTGGCATAGCCACCGCGCAGGACAAGCCGGCCGTCTCCATCTCGCTCCCCGACGCCATCACGGACAACCTTCCCGACGCCAAGTCCCTGCCGGGCGTCAGCTCGTTCGTCTCCGACGACTCCGACTCCGACGCGGCGGACGAAGCCGACGCCGCCCCGCTGACCGCCGCCGCGGCTCCCGTGGCCGACGGTGACGGCGCCGCGCAGTCGACGGGCGCCGGTGAGGCACTGCGCGCCCGCATCCTTCAGCAGGCCGAGCAGCAGCAGGCCGTGGCGGACGCGGAGGCCAAGGCCGCCGCGGAGAAGCTTGCCGCGGAACAGGCCGCGGCCGCCGCGGCGAAGCAGCAGAGCGAGGCCGAGGCCAAGGCCGCGGAGGAGAAGCGCAAGGCGGAGGAGGCGGCCAGGGCCAAGGCGGAGGCCGAGCGGCTCGCCGAGCTCGCGAGGAGCTTCTCCCTGCCCACCTCCTCGTACACGATCACCTCCACCTACGGCGAAGCCGGCTCCATGTGGTCCTCCGGCCAGCACACCGGCCTGGACTTCGCCGCCCCGACCGGCACCCCGGTCAAGGCCGTCCACGGCGGTACGGTCACGGCCGCCGGCTGGTCCGGCTCCTACGGCTACCGCATCGTCCTCGAACTGGACGACGGCACCGAGGTCCTTTACGCCCACCTGTCCTCGATGACGGCGAGCGCGGGCCAGACGGTCACCACCGGCGAGACGATCGGACGCGTCGGCGCCACCGGCAACGTCACCGGTCCCCACCTGCACCTCGAGGTGCGCACCGCGGGCGGCTCCGGCATCGACCCGATGGCCTGGCTGCGCGACAAGGGCCTCACCCTCTGATCCCTGCCCGGTACGGGGCTCGCACGCTCACGCGTGCGCTCTCCGCGCCGGGCACATCCATGTCTCCGGCAGCCTTGGCGTCACACCCCCCGACGCCAGGGCTGCCGGGCTGTTTACGGAGCACCGCCGCCCCCGGCCTCCGCGGCGTTCAGGAACGGTACGGGTTGTAGCCGCCGTAGTCGCGGTACGGAGGCGGCGCCGGTATCCGGCTCGTCGCCCGGTCCGCGTACGCCAGTGACGGGCTCGCCACCTGCCGGCGCTGCCACAGATGGTGCAGCAGCTCCTGCTCGCGCTCCGCGAAGTCCGGGTCCGCGGTGCCCCGGTGGGCCCGGCGGCGCAGGAAGGCGAGCGACGTCGCGAACGCCTCGTACTCCGACACCGCGTGGCCGGCCGCCGGACCGTAGGTGCGCCGGGCGAAGTCGCGCGCCATCGCGCGGGCCCGCATCGAGGACAGGGCCCGCGGCTCGGCCGCCGGCAGCCAGCCCGCCGCGGCGTAGGCGGGGAGCTCGTCCGATATCGTGCGCAGCTCGCGCTGGCGGGTCCATATCGTCAGCCAGGTGAGCAGCCCGAAGGCCGGCACCATGAACGCCCCGTACACCGCGTAGAAGCCCCACGGGCCGAGCATCGACGCCGATCCGTTCCACAGGGCGTGCATGCCCATCGCGAGGGCCAGGCCCAGCAGCGGCAGCGCGATACTCCGCAGCCGCCGGTGGCGGCGCGCGCCGAGCGCGGCGAGACCGAAACCGAGGCCCGTCAGCACGGTGAAGAGCGGATGGGCGAACGGTGACATCACCACCCGGACGAAGAAGGTTGCGGCGGTCACCGAGGCGAAGCCGGACGTGCCCGTCGACTGGTCCTCGTCGAACGCGCTGCCCAGGTAGAGGATGTTCTCCGTGAAGGCGAAGCCGGTGGAGGTGAAACCGGCGACGACCACACCGTCCACGATCCCGGTGAAGTCCCGTCTGCGGAAGAGGAAGATCAGCAGGATCGCGGCGGCCTTCGCGCTCTCCTCGACGACGGGCGCCACGACCGTCGCCCCGATGGTGTCGGCGGACGCCGGATCGGCGGTCGCCGTCGCTATCCAGCGGGTCGCGAACGTGTTCGCGACGATCGCGATCAGCGCCGCGGCACAGGCGCCCCAGGCGAACGAGAAGATCAGATTCCGCCAGGGGCCCGGCTCGACCCGGTCCAGCCAGCGGAACGCGGCCAGCAGCAGCGGGACCGGCAACGTCGCCAGACCGAGCCCGACCAGGAAGCCCTGGGTGCCGGTCTGTTCGCGCACGAGCACCAGGATCACCAGGCCGCACAGGGCGAGCAGCGTGATCACCGCGCCGGCGCGGACCGCCCTGCTGCGCCAGAACCTCGAGGCCGCCAGGGGCCGGTAGCGCCGGCGCGCGGGCTCCGGCAGTTCGGTGAGCAGCGCGTCGACGTGCTCCTGCCGGGGTGCGGGCAGCACCGGGTGCGGCGGCACCGCGACGCTGTGCGGGCGGTACTGCGGCGGCTGCTGCGCGGACGAGTCGGACACCCGTCGACCCTAACCACGCGCACTGACAACTGGCGACGGCGCACGGTGCGTCGAGGCCCCCGGCGCACCGGTCAGCCCTGCGGCCGAACCCGGCGGAAGAGCAGGTCACGCACCGTGTGGCCCTTGTCGAGGCCCTGGCCCTCGAAGCGGGTCAGCGGACGGAACGCGGGACGTGGCGCGAAACCGCCGTCGCTCTCGGTGTTCTCGAAGTCCGGGTGCGCGGAGAGCACTTCGAGCATCTGCTCGGCGTACGGCTCCCAGTCGGTCGCGCAGTGCAGGACCGCGCCCGGCCTGAGTCGCCGGGCGGCGAGGGCGAGGAACTCCGGCTGGATGAGCCGGCGCTTGTGGTGCCGCTTCTTGGGCCACGGGTCGGGGAAGTAGACGCGCATGCCGTCGAGCGAGTGGGGCGGCAGCATCTCCCGGAGCAGGATGATCGCGTCGCCGTTGGCCACCCGGACGTTGGACAGGCCGTTCCGCTCCGCGAGACTCAGGAGGTTGCCCTGGCCGGGGGTGTGCACGTCGACCGCGAGGGTCCCGGTCCCGGGGTCGTCGGCGGCCATCTGCGCGGTGGCCTCGCCCATCCCGAAGCCGATCTCCAGGACGACCGGCAGCCCGCCGAACATCTCGTCGAGGTCCAGCACCCGGTGCCCGTCGATGTCCATGCCCCACACCGGCCACAGCCGCTGCAGCGCGTCGCCCTGCCCGGTGGTGACCCGGCTCCGCCGCGGCTGGAAGCTGCGGATACGGCGCTCGTGGTGCGATCCGGCCGGGTCGGCGGAGGGGCCGCCGGGAAAGCGCGGCTCGCCCTTGGCGCGGATGTAGTGGCGAGGGGCGTCGGGGGTGGTGTTAAGGGACTCAGACACAGTGCTCCCGATTCTACGAGGGCGGGAGCGCCGACGGCTCCTGGCGCCCGCTCGCCCGCCGGAGGGCGGTACGGCCGGGTCAGACGGAGAGCGCGGCCAGGGAGGCGAGGACGCGGCGGGCGATCTCGCGCCCGATCGGGAGCGAGGCCGTCGCCGCCGGGGAGGGGGCGTTCAGGACGTGCACCGTCCGCGGCGCCTCGCGGATCAGGAAGTCGTCGGCGAGCGTCCCGTCCCGCAGCACCGCCTGCGCCCGCACGCCTGCCGGGGCAGGCCGCAGATCGTCCTCCGCGAGAGCGGGGAGCAGCCGGCGCGCAGCCGTCGTGAAGGCGCGCTTCGAGAGCGACCGGCGTACTTCGCCCGCCCCGTACCGCCAGTGCCGGCGGGCGATGTGCCAGAAGCCGGGCCAGCCGAGGGTGCCGGCGAGCTCCCGGGGCCGGACGGTCGACCAGCGGTAGCCCTCGCGGGCCAGCGCGGGGACCGCGTTCGGACCGACGTGGACGCCGCCGTCGATGCCACGGGTCAGATGGACACCGAGGAAGGGGAAGGCCGGGTCGGGCACCGGATACACCAGGCCGCGTACGAGACCGGGGCGGGCCAGGTCGTAGTACTCGCCGCGGAAGGGGACGATCCGCATCCCGGGGTCGTCGCCCGCGAGCCGTGCCACCCGGTCGCAGTGCAGTCCGGCGCAGTTGACCAGCGCCCGGGCCCGTACGACCGTGCCCGTCCGCGTCCGCACCGCGACGCCCCAGGGGCGGCGGTCCACGACGGTGACCTCCTCGCCGTACCGCACGTCCGCGCCGGACGCCGTGGCGAGCTGCGCGGCCACCGCCCCGTAGTCGCAGATCCCGGTCGTCGCCACATGGATCGCGGCGAGCCCGCGGACCTCCGGCTCGTACTCCGTGATCTGGGCCGGGCCCAGCTCGCGGACCGGGATGCCGTTCTCCCGGCCGCGCTGGACCAGGGCGTGGAGCCGCGGGAGCTCGTCCCGGTCCGTCGCGACGATCAGCTTGCCGGTGACCTCGTGGTCGATGCCGTACTCGGCGCAGAACTTGACCATCTCGGCGGCGCCGCGCACCGCGAACCGCGCCTTCAGCGAGCCGGGCCGGTAGTAGATCCCGCTGTGGATCACTCCGCTGTTGCGCCCCGTCTGGTGCCTGGCGGGGCCGTGCTCCTTCTCCAGGACCGTCACCCGCGTCCCCGGCGCGGAGCGGACCAGCGCGTACGCCGTCGAGAGGCCGACGATGCCGCCGCCGACCACCAGCACGTCGCAGTCGAAGTCCTGCCCGGACGCCCTCACCGCGTCACCTCCCACCCCGATAGTGCACTGGCCCGCCGACAATGCGCTTAAACCAGCCGCCGTGCGGGACACGCACCCCGGGCCCGGACCGGAGGGCCTCGGCCGCCGGCCGGGGAGGCTCAGGCCGGGGTCGTCGGGCCGACGAGGGGCAGGCCGGGTCGTCAGGCCGGCTGGGCTCAGGCCGGGGTCATCAGGAGCGGGCGGGCTCTCTCCCGCAGCTCCATGACCCTCGGCTCGTCGCCGTACGGCTCCAGCCGGTGCAGCAGGTCCCGTACGTACTCGGTGGTGCGCGCGGAGGAGATCCGGCCCGCCACCTCGACCGCGCGGGTGCCCGCCGCGCACGCCGCGTCCAGGTTGCCGGACTCCAGCTCGGCCACCGCCGAGACCACGAGACGCAGTCCGTGCGAGCGCACGTACTCCTCGGTGGGCCGGGACAGCGCCTGCTCGGTGAAGCGCCGCACCTGCCGGGGCGCCTTCAGATCGCGGTAGCACTCGGCGGCGTCGGCGGCGAACCGGTCGTACGAGTAGAAGCCCAGCCACGACGGGTCGCCGTCGCCCGACCGGGAGCGCTCCAGCCAGCCCTCCGCAGCCCTGAGCGCCGCGCCCGCGGCCGCCGCGTCGTTCGCCTTGGCGTGGGCACGGGCCTCCACCAGCCGGAAGAAGCTCATGGTGCGGGCGGTGGCGAGCCCGCGGTTGCGTTCCAGTGCCGCCTGGGCGAGGTCGACGCCCTCGTCGGCGAAGCCGCGGTACGTCGCCTGCAGCGACATCGACGCGAGGACGTATCCGCCGAGCGGGACGTCCGCGGCGGCCCGGGCCAGCCGCAGGGCCTGGATGTAGTACCGCTGGGCGGCCTCCTGCTGACCGGTGTCGAAGGCCATCCAGCCGGCCAGTCTCGTCAGCTCGGCCGTCGCGCCGAACAGGGCGCGGCCCACCTCGTCCGAGTAGGAGCCGAGGAGCAGCGGCGCCGCGTCGACGCGGAGGCACTCGGGGACCATGGAGGAACGCCAGTCGCCTCCGCCGTACTTGGAGTCCCAGCGCCGGGCGTCCTCCGCCGCCTCCCGCAGTTTCGCCACGTCGCTGTGGCCCACGCGTGCTGGCGTGTCGGCCGACTCCGGAGTGTCGGCCAGGTCGGCGGGCGAGGACAGGGGGGCGGAGGCGTCGGGCAGGACGAGGGAGCCGCCCGCGGTGTCGAGCAGCCGCTCGACCGACGGGTCGGCCGGGGTTATCAGCCAGCGGGACGCGGGCGTCGCATAGGCGCTCACTGCGAACGAACCGGCCAGCGACTGCCAGATCCCCCCGCTGCCGGCCCGGCGGCCCGCGAGGTCCAGCCGGTACAGCTCGGTGGCCGATTTCACCGCCTCGCCGACGTCGCGCGGGAAGGCCAGCCCCACCTCGGGGGCCGGGTCGGCGTCCGCGAGACCGATCTCGTGCAGTGGCACCGGGCGGCCCAGCTTGGCCCCGATGGCGGCGGCGATGAGATGGGGTGCGGCGCCCTGCGGCACCATGCCCTTCGACACCCACCGGGCCACCGACGTCTTGTCGTAACGGAGGGTCAGACCACGTTGCGCACCGAGGTCGTTGACCCGCCGCGCGAGGCCCGCGTTGCTGATTCCCGCGAGGGCGAGAACCGTGCCGAGCTTTTCGTTCGGCCCGCGTTGCTCCCTGGACATGCGCCACCCCTCGACACACAGACGGCTGCCGTGCGCGGCCCGCGCACGGCATTCGTGCTGGGTCCTCCCGGTTCGCCGCCCCCCGTTCCGACCGGTCCCGGCTGCAAAAGCGTGCGGCCGAGCCCGGCGGAATATGCGCGCCTGTGGAGAACATCAGTAAACCCAGCGTAGTTCGCCGCATCCCGACCGTTAAGGGGCCAACCTCCCTATGGCGGGATTGTGGTCCGCGAGGGCGGACGGCCGTCCGCCCTCGTGCTCCCGCCGTGTGGCCGTGCGCCCGTTCGTGCGCTCTGGCCGGTCCGGGGCGGGAGCGCTTCCATGAGTGCTGCGTGGGTCGGCCCGCTGCGCACTGGAACCAGCGGGCTGGGGGACACCATCGCCTCAATCCCCGCGGGCGGTGGACAGGGTCCGGGGGGCGAACTGCGCCTCCCGGTCCATGTGTTGTGTCCGAACGGGTGCGCTGAGGTTCTCCAAAATTGGCTGGATATCGCCTGTCCGACTCACCGCTTCTGCGGCTTCTGTGCACCCTCACCGGTCTCCGGACCGGCCCCGGCACCGACGGCAAATCGCCAATGCCGGGGGCGTGTTCACTTTTTGCGCACGCTACGCGCAGCCCCTCACTTGCGCCTCCTTCGTGGCAGCATGTTCCCGAACGGCTTCGGGCAACGTGGGGAGGCGGCGATGCGGTGGTTGGTGGGGTGGAGCAGTATCGCCGCGAACTTCGGCACAGTGGGCGCCGTCGGGGCGTCCGGGGAAGGCCGTACCGTCCATCCCGTCGGAGCCCAACTCCTGTGGGGTGACCCCGATCCGCTGTGGGCGGTCGGCGACTGGCGCCCCGACGAAGTACGCGTCATCACCGCGGAACCCAACCAGCGGCCCCACTCCACCCCCGCGGGCCCCCGCGCCGCGCCCGGCGCACAGACTCCCGGCGTGACCCGGCTCGCCGTCCTCGGCTGCTGCGCGGCCAGCGACGAGCAGCTGCTCGTCGGCCTGTTCGCGGCGCGCGGCGGCGCACTGAGGCATCTGACCGCATGGGCCGGCAGCTACACCGTCGTCGTCCAGGTCGGCCGCCGCATCACCGTCGTCGGCGACCTCGCGGGCGCGCGGCCCGTCTTCCACACCCCCTGGGCGAACGGCACCGCGTACGCCACGGCCGCCCTCCCGCTCGCCGACCTCATCGAGGCCCAGCTCGACATCGGGCACCTGGCCGCGCTGCTCGCCTGCCCCGAGACCCCCGAGGCGCTGCGCGACTCGACCCCGTACGTCGGGGTCAAGCGCATCCCGCCCGGTCACGCGCTGATCCTGCGGGAGGGCTCGCGGGAGATCACCGGCTACGAGCCGGTCGCCTCGCTCGCGGTCGCCGCCCCGCAGGTCGAGGCGGCCCGCGCCATCGACGGCGTACGCGACGCACTGGTCGAGGCCGTACGCGCCAGGCTGACCGCGCCCCGGCACGCACCGGAGACCGTGCCGCCGGACCCGGGGCCCGTCCCCGGCATGGGGCCCGCGGAACGCCGCGCGGCACGGGGCGCGCCCGCGCCGGGCATCGGCGCCGACCTCTCCGGAGGCAGCGCGTCCAGCACCCTCGCGCTGCTGGCGGCCGGACTGCCCGGCGTGCCCGGCACCGTCCTCGGTCACGGCACCGGGGCCGGCGAACGACTGCTCGCCGTTACCTTCAACGACCTCGCCACCAGCGGGCACGACCTGCGCGAACCGGAACTGGAACGCGCCCGCACCATCGCCGCCAACCCCCGGCTGCACCACGTCGTGGTCGCCGCCGGCGAGGAGGCCCTCCCGTACGCGAACCTCGAATCCGGTCCGCTGACGGACGAACCCGCGCCCTCGCTCGTCACCGCCGAACGCCACCGGGGCCGGCTGGCCGCCGGCAGCGCCGACCACTTCACCGGCGCGGGCGCCCGGCAGGTCCTCGACGCGCATCCGGCGCGCCTGGCCGACCTGCTGCTCGACCGGCGCCGACGCCACCTGCTGCGGCCGGTCACCGCGCTGGCCCGCTCCGAACGCCCCTCGCCGCAGTCCCTGTTCGTACCGCTGACGGTCTACCGCGCGGCACGCAAGCTCGCCCGTACGCCCTACCGCACCGGCCTCGAGACCGCCGCCGACCATCTGCTCCTCGCCAACCGCCCGGGGCCGGCGCTCCGCAACGGCGCCGTGGGCGCGTCGCTCGCCGCGCTGGCCTGGTCCCGGCCGGGGCCGGCGGCGCGCTGGCTGACCGGGGAGGCGCTCGCTGAAGTATCGGTTCGTCTGACGGACGCGGCGACCAGGCCGACCTCCGTCCAACGGCCGGGCGAGGCCCGGGCACGGGCCGCACTCGCCCGCCACGCCTTCGACCACCGGATCCTGGAACAGGCCGCGGAGATCCGCAGCCAGCGGCTGCACGCGCCGTTCCTCGACAACCAGGTCGTGCGGGCCTGCCGCGACCTGCCCGAGTCGCTGCGCGTCCAGCCGGGCGCGCGGGCGGCCGTCCTGCGCACGGTCCTCGCCGGCGCGGGCATCCACGACCTGCCGGCCGGCTGGGGCTCCCCGACCCACGCGTCGTCCGCCGCGGCCGCGCGGGCGGGCCTGCGGGCCGCGCTGCCGAACCTGCTGGCCCTCTTCGAGGCCCCGCTGCTCGCGGACGCGGGCCTGATCGAGGCACGCGTCGTCCGCAAGGCGCTGCGCGCGGCGTCGGAGGGCGAGCCCGTGCCGCTGGACGGGCTCGCGGACCTGGTCTCGACCGAGCTGTGGCTGCGGCGGCTGCTGTCGCGCCGCGGCACCTGCTGGACGGGGACGGCGGCTCCGCGCCAGCGTGCGGTGGCGGGCGGGGTGCCGAGGCGTCCGACGCTGCAGTCGTAGGGCGGGCGGGGCGGTGGCGCGCTGCGGGTGCGGGCGTGGGTGGGTGGCGCCTGCGGCGGGCTGTTCCCCTACCGCCCCTTCCCGCTGTACCGGATGTGCGGCTCCGCCGCGCGGGGGCTCCGCCCGGGCCCGGCACCGCGCTTCGCGCGGTGGCCTCAATCTCCCCCTACGGCCTGGCGGCCGTGGGTGGGGGGACCTCCCACGGCCGCCAGGCCGTAGGGGGAGTACCCCCGGGCCGGGCTGGAGTTGGCCGGGGGCCCCCCCCGAACCTGCCCCG